>CAMDKT010000089.1 GCA_945900935.1 Candidatus Sulfopaludibacter sp. SbA3
CAACACGGACCTTGGCACCGGCATGCCGCCACCCCGCAGTTCGCCTTAACACTTTAAGTACGTGGTTCCGCTGCTTAGAAGTAGAACGCTCGAGCAGCCTTTGCCAGCGTTCTACTGCGGGGACGCCGGACAGATCATAGACGAGCGTGGGATCAATTCCGCCAACACCGACGAGCAATTCAAGCTGAACATTCTGCGGCAAGTAATGGCCGAAGTGCTTATACGACGAGAGTCCATAACTGGAGATGCACAGGCGTTCCTGTCCATGTTGTTCCAACCAGGTTTTGAGGTTCCGCTTGGGCAGCCCACACCGGAATAGTCCTTCCACTTTTGGCGGGGGGGGGGCCGTCCATAACTCTGAAGTCTATCACAAGCAAGCGGCCCCTTTTCCTCCGGGCCGTAGCGCATTAGAAATGTCCCTTGGGTCAACCTGTGCAAATGGCGCGGCGGCCAGGCGCTATCCCCGGCAGCGAGTAGTACCGCCCTTGTCTGCCCGGATGGCGGGCGCTCACGCCGCGGCCGGACTACTCGCTTACGGGGAACACAGCGCTCAGCGGGACTTCGAGATCGCCGGCGGGATTGCGCAGAACTCGGTCAATCGCTTCATGGGCGCCTTCGAGCGTGTGAATCCAGGCGCGCTTTCGCTCGGGATCGATCACCCAGACGGCCCGGACGCCGAAGCGGAGATAATCGTCGATTCTGTCTTGCAGGTCGGCGGCGCGGTCTTCCGGGGAAAGGACCTCGACGGCCACCTCTGGCGGAGCGGTGATGACGCGGCCAGCGGGACGCCCGCCGCGGACGATGACAACGTCGGGGACGCGAAAGCGGTCGGGACGGATTTGGGTCCGGACCTCGACGCCGGCCCAAAAGCCGGGCACGCTGAATTGGACAAACGCGTATGTGCGGCCTTGCGCGTCGCTATGACTAATTTCGCCCACGTTTCGCTCCACCAGACGGCCTTCGACGTAGTCGCAGTCCGGGTCTGTGGTGTGGCCTAGATAATCGGCGAGCGGAACCATGACGGCGGTACTCATCTTACGGGCATTCTACCAGAACCAAAAAACCGTGCCAACCACCAATTTAATCTAACAACGTCCCGTGGACAGCCGCGATGTTCGGATGTTTCAGCGCGGCCAACGCATGGGCCTCCCGCGTGAACCGCGCCACCGTGTCCGGGATCACCTTGATGGCCACCTCAGCGTTGCCTTTGGCGCCGGCCGCGCGATAGACGGCGCCCATTCCGGCTTCACCGGGCTTGCCGGTGATTCTGTAGGGGGCGATCGGAGCGGGGTCGGACATCCGGCTCGGTTACCGCATCCTATCAATGCGCTCACGATGCCGTCCGAAGGGCGTCCTCGACCGCTTCCGGATGCTTGGCGATGACCGCGAGCAGCACTCGCGCCGGGCCATCGGGACGTGTGCGGCCCTGCTCCCAATTTCGAACCGACGCCACCGCGAACCCAAAGCGCGCCGCGAACTGCGTCTGGCTTAATTTCAGCTTTCGCCGCACAGCCCGCACGTCAATGAACGGCACATGAACCTGTGTCACCCGTACGGCGACGTCTTCGCCGCGGGACTTGGGCGTGCGCTTCCTTCATACTCGCAATGATGTCTTGGCCAGCAGTCGTTTTATGCTTCATGGCGTTGTTCCCTTCCGATAAGAATCCACGAGTTCCGGCGTCAGACTCCGTAGCATGTTGCGCTCAGCGGCCGTCAAGTTGGTCACGCGAGCGCCGCCGCGCTTCCCCCGGCCTGGAAGCGCCCAGCGCAATTTTCGAACGCCGCCTGTGCCTGGGATGATCTCACCGCATTCCGGATCCAGGCCGATGTCCGCAAGGAGACGGGCTCGTTCCGCTTCCTCCAGGATCTCCGCCGCTTTGCGCAGAAAAAGCGGAGTCTCGACGACCGTCATCGGAATTTCCAGCACGATCTCCAGTATACGCTATACGCGCATGGCCAGCTTTCCTGCTTCGCTCCAGCGCATCCTTGCCGGTCGCGGCCGCTCCAGTTTGAACCACGCCATCCAAGACGAGATATCGATTCGAGATATCGACAGCTAACATCCCCGCCCGGTTCAAATGCCGCCGGCTTTCCGGTGATTCTGTAGTGCGCGATTTGGGTCGGGTCGGACATCCGGCTCGGTTAGCGTTTCATGTCATGCCGTCATGCCATCGTGCTAAGCTGCAATCGTGCCAATGGAAATTAAGACAATCGGAACAAGCGGGCAGATTTCACTAGGGAAGGTACACGCCGGGCGGACTGTGACTGTTGAGGAGGTGGAGCAAGGCGTTTGGGTCATCAAGACAGCCCAGGTGATTCCGGACAATGAGATCTGGCTGCATACGCCGGCGGTGAAGGCGAGTTTGGATAGGGCGTTGGCCTGGTCGGACCGGACGGAGCGGGCGGAGTCCGATTTGAAGGTCGCGACACGGAAAGCGCGGAAGGGGAAATAGGCCGCGCCTGTGCCAATCCGCCTCGACTTAAATAACCGCGAGTTTCAGCGGCAATGGTTTTCCCTGGAGAAGGAAGATCGGATTGCTGTTCTTCAAAGTTGTGTCAAACTGGCCGGCCTTGACTGGGAAACTCTCTATCGGGACAAAGGCTTCCATTGGGAGTTGATTCAGAGCCGGCGGGCCCCGGATGGGTCCCGCCTCTACTCAATTCGGATTGGGAAGAAGACGCGCGCGGTGGTGCGCCGGTCCGGGGAGTTTTTGGAATTCCTGACACTGCATCCGGATCATGATTCGGCGTACTGAGCGGATACGGCGCTCCGGCCTACTTCGCCCGCAATACACCAATCAAATTCGAAAAACCATCCGTCCAAACGCGAAACCCCGCCGGCGATTCCATCCGCTTGCCCGCCGCCAAATGCGCCGCGTGCGCCTTCTGCGTCGCCTCGTTCATCACCACAACCCACGTCGAGCCGTAACAGACTTCGTCACCCTCATCGCGTTCGTCGGAAAATTCCAGCGCCACCTTGCCCGTCGCGGCCGCGCCGGTCTGCACAACGCCCTCTAAATCGAGATACCGGTTGGAGATGTGGACCGCTAACATCCCCGTTGGATTTAAGTGCCGCCAGTAAAGCTCCATGGCTTCTTTTGTTAGTAAGTGAATAGGAACGGAGTCGCCCGAAAAAGCGTCAACGGCGAGTACGTCAAGGTTCAACGGCTCCATCCGTTCCAGGCTAAGCCGGGCGTCACCCAAATGAACCTTGGTAACCGCGTTGGACTGGCCGAGGAAGGAAAATTCGGCGCGCGCCAGATGGAGGACCAGCGGGTTGATTTCGAAGAGATGATACTCGTCGCCGATGCGGCCGTAAGTGGCAAGCGTCCCGGTGCCAAGGCCGATAACGCCGACCCGATGCGGAATGAATTCGTTGCGGGCCAGGATCGCGGTGCCAACGCCACTCTCGCGGCAGTAGTACGTCGTCGCCTCGCGGCGGCGCTCCGGATTCAGATACTGCTGGCCGTGATTGATAACGCCGTGGAGGAGCTGACGGACACGCGTTTTGTCGTTAAAGTCCCCCTCGTCCTCAACGCGGAGCGTGCCGTAGAAATTACGCTGCGTCACGCGGTAGCCGGAGAGGAATTTCTTCTGAATATTCGTCCAGGCGCCGCCGTAGACGCCGAGCGCGGCCAATAGCAGCGTCAGCACGACGATGCCCTTGCCCTTCAGCAGGAATGCCTCGTAACGGGCCGTGACAGCGGCCAGGACCAAGGCGAAGGTCAGCCACCAGCCAATCGGATACTCGTGATAGGCGTCGAAATAACTCGGAGCCAAGAGGCCAACGAAGAGGCCGCCGAGTGCGCCGCCGACGCTGAGCGCGACATAGAAATTTGTCAGATAGCGCGGGTGCGGTTTCAGGCTGGCGAGTTCCCCATGGCAGACCATGGCGCAGACGAACATCGCCGCGGCGCAGGCGGCGATGCGCTGTACCATCGTGATTTCCGGTGCGCTGGGCATCTCGATCCAGACCATGCCGGCCAGCGATACAACGAAGAGCGGAAGCCACAGCCACCGCCAGTAAATCCTGGACGTTTCGAACGTCAGGATGAAGGACAAAAGATACAAGACCAGCGGAACGATCCAAAGGAACGGAATGGAGGCGATGTCTTGCGTCAGATGCGTCGTTACGGAGAGCAGCAGCACCGACGGGCAGGCGGCAAGGCCGGTCCACAGCAGACGGCGTTGCCACGCGGGAGGCGGCTCGGCCAATACCCCCTCCTCCTCCGTGGGGACCGGGGCGACATCATTCCGGACGCGCCAGGAAACCCCCGCGCAGACGAGGACGAAGAGCGCATAACCGCCGGACCAGATCCAGGCCTGACGCGTGGAATCCAGCGCCGGTTCGACGTAGATCGGATAACTGATCAACGCCAGGAGAGAGGCAAAGTTCGACAGCGCGAACAAGCGATACGGCACCGCCCCTGCGTTGGCGCGCGCGTACCAGGCCTGCATCAGCGGCCCAGTCGTGGAAAGCAAAAAATACGGCAGCCCAATGGTGGCGGCCAGCAGGCCCAGGATCAGCAGCGCGGGGTTCTCAGCGCCTTCGGGTTTCCACCAGTCCCCGGGAAGAATGGGGAGCGCGAGCAGGCTCACAACTAACAGCCCGATGTGCGTGTGGGACTGCCGCTTGCCGGGCACCCTGGCATAGAGCAAATGCGCGTACGTGTAGCCGCCCAGCAGCGCCGCCTGGAAGAACAACATGCACGTGTTCCAGACCGCCGCCGAACCGCCGAACCACGGCAGGATGATCTTGGCGATGATGGGTTGGACCTGAAAGAGCAGGAACGAGGAGAGGAAGATTGTGAGAGCGTAAAGGGCCATCTTGGGAGCTTTGTTATCTTCGCACGATGGCGAACAGATTGGAAAATGCGTCGGTCCATTCGCGGAAACCCGGCCGCGGTTCGAGCAGCTTGGAGTTCACGCGGAATCCCGGCGTGGCGGCATATCGTTCGGGACTCATCACCAGAGCGTAGTGAGAGATAAAACACTCTTCCTCGGTTTCGTGCGGCGTGTCTTCGATTTCAATGGCGATCTTGCCGAGGCGTTTGGCGGCCGTGGCGACAACGGGGCTAAGGTCAAGGTAGTTGTTGGTGATGTTGACCACCAGAATCGCGTCGGGCTTCATGTGGCGGGCATAAAGGTCAAAGGCCTCTCGGGTGACCAGGTGCACCGGGATGGAGTCTCCGGAGAAGGCGTCCATGAAAAGGAGATCGAAATTTTGCGGCGCTTCGCGTTCGAGCGAAAGGCGGCCATCGCCCAAAACTTCGGTGATTTTGGCCGGAGTCTCCGTCAGGAACGTAAAATTCTTTTTCGCAATATCGAAGACCTGCGGATTGATTTCATACAGCCGGTAATCGTCCTCTTTGCGCGCGTAACCAAGCAGTGCGCCGCAGCCGAGCCCGATAATTCCCACCTTGCGCGGCACGCCTTCTGTCCGCGCAAGCGAGGCGCGCCCCGCCCCGCTTTCCCTGCAGAAATAGCTGGAAGGAATCATTCGCCGGGCGGGATCCAACAACTGTTGACCGTGGTTGATCTGGCCATGGATAAGCTGTCTTGCCGCGCCATGTTCGCCAGCCGAGCCCCAGACCGTAACGTGCATATGGCCGTAGAAATTGCGAACGGCAAGCTCCACGCCGCCGATTTCATATTTCTTGATTTTGATCATCCACGCGCCATAAGCGCCAACCGCGATCAGCATGGCGGCGAATACGATCTTCTGCCGCGTCGAGCCGAGACCGCCGCGGGCAACGACGATGACCGCAAGGGCCGCGCAAAGCCACAGGCCGATGTTGAGTTCGTAGTAGGCGTTGAAGAGCAGCGGCGCGATCATGCCGACGAACAGCCCGCCCAGCGCGCCGCCAAGCGACAGGCTGACAAAGTAGCCGGTAAGGAAGCGCGGCGAAGGTTTCAACGCGGCCAGTTCACCGTGGCAAACCATGCAGCAGACGAAAAGCACCCCGCCGGACATCGCGATATTTTGCGCGACTTTGAGAGACCAGTCCGCGTTATCCAGAAGCCGTGCGAAGAAGAAAAGGGCGACGGCCAGCGCTGGCAGGAACACCATGCGGTGGTAGGCCTTCGACGTTTCAAAACAGAGGATGAAAGTGAGGAGATAGACGGCGAGCGGAATCACCCACAGGAACGGGATCGCGGCCACGTCCTGCGTCATGTGTGTCGTGATCCCCAGCAACAGTATCGAAGCGCAGGCGGCCAGGGCGACCCAAAGCGCGCGCAGAGCCAAACCAGGGGGAACGGCAGGGGCTTCTTCGGTCGCCTCGGCGGGTGTATCGGCCGCGGCGAACTTCCACGCCACTAATCCGGCTAGTACAAGAAACAGGCCGTAAACGCCGGTCCAGACCCAGGCCTGCTGCGGAACGCTCAATACCGGTTCGACCAGCACCGGATAAGTGAGCAGCGCGGCCAGCGAGGCGGCGTTGGACAGCGCGAACAAACGCCACGGAATGCCCGTCTTCGTGTGCCGGACGTACCAGGCCTGCAGGAGCGGACTCGTCGTCGAAAGCAGGAAATACGGCAGGCCGATGGTGGTGGCAAGCAGGCCGAGAATGCGCCAGATGGGTTCCTCGCCGCCGTTGGGCTTCCACGCAACAGAAGGCAGGATCGGCAACGAAAGCAGGCTGAGTCCGAGTAAAACGAAATGGATTTGGCGTTGCCGTTTTGCCGGCTGCCCTTGCAGCCAATGGGCGTACGTGTAGCCGCCCAGCAGCGCCGCCTGAAAAAACAGCATGCACGTGTTCCAGACGCCGGCCGAACCGCCGAACCACGGCAGAATGGCTTTGCTGATCACCGGCTGAACCTGGAAGAGCAGGAACGCCGAAACAAAAATTGTGAGCGCGAAGAGAAGCATTTATTTCCAACTCGTCATCGCGCGGAAGACGGGCTCAGCCCTTTCCGCCGTTAACACGAAACAAGTGCACGAAGCGCGGGCGAGGAGCCGGTTTTGCGAATCGCGGACATCGCATTCGGCCAAGCCGGTCGATTTGCCGCGATTGATCACGCGCCCTTCCGCGGTGATGACGCCGTCGCTGACGGGACGGAGGAAATTGATTTTGAGTTCGAGGGTTGTCATGGCTTCGCCGTCGGCAAGTGCGCAAAAGAAGGCGATGCCCATGGCCTGATCGGCCAAATCGCAGTATACGCCACCGTGGAGCGTTCCGGCGGGATTGTGCAGTGCGGGCGAGACGGTCATCGACACGCGCGCCAAGCCCGGTTCGAAGTGCTCGACGTTCATTCCGAGCGTGGCGGCGATGCCAAATGGGCCGGTGGCGGCGAGGCGATCGCGGAAGAGGTCGTGTAGTTTAGCCATGAGAGGGGGAAAACGGCTATGGTAGCCTAAAGATTCCACGTTGTTCTCGACTGAGGCCCGTTGCCGTCCAAGGTCAGCGAAGCGTTTACTCTCCGAACCTACCCTTACCGGGAAGCCGATCTCGTAGTGAGTTTTCTCACGAGAGACCAGGGAAGGCTGCGGGGAATCGCGCGGAGCGCCCGGCGGCAGAAGAATTCCTTCGGGTCCGGTTTGGAGCGTCTTTCATTGGTTCAAATGCATTATTACCAGAAGGAAAACGTGGAACTGGTACGGCTGAATAGTTGTGATTTAGTAGAAAGCCAGTTCAGCCTGGCCAGCGATTATCCCTCCGGCGTGGCCCTCGACTACATCGCCGAACTCAGTGAACAGTTGTTGCCGTCCCACGAACCCAACGAAAAATTTTTCCGCCTGCTCGGCTCGGTGCTCGATCAGCTTCGACGCAAAGAAGGCGTTTGGCTGCCGATTACCTACTTCTCGCTCTGGGCGGTTCGGTTGTCGGGATTCTTAGAAGAGATGCGGATTGAAGATGAATCGCTCGCCATCGCCAAGGAAATGCTGACCAAACCGGTAAGCCAACTCGATGCCGCGGCGTGGACGAAGGAGACGGCGCAGGATCTCCGCCGGGCGCTCATTCGCAGCGTGGAAATTCACATCGAGCGGCGCCTGTTGACGGCGCGCGCATTGGAGACTTTGTAGGCCCCTATGGATACGTTTCAGGAAACAGTTTTCAAGCTGAAGAAATATTGGGCCGACCGCGGCTGCATTATTCAAGAGCCTTACGATACGGAAGTGGGCGCGGGCACCATGGCGCCGGAAACGTTTCTGCGGGTGCTGGGCGGAAAGCCGTACAAGGTGGCGTACGTGCAGCCGAGCCGCCGTCCGGCCGACGGGCGGTACGGTGACAATCCGAACCGTCTCTACAAGCACATGCAGTTGCAAGTGATTTTGAAGCCCACCCCGGCCGACGTGATTGACCAGTATCTGGGATCGCTGGAAGCCATCGGGATCGACCTTTCCAAGCACGATTTGAAGCTCGAAGAAGACAACTGGGAGTCGCCCACTTTAGGCGCGTGGGGCATCGGCTGGCAAGTGATGCTGGACGGCATGGAGATCACGCAATTCACGTATTTCCAACAGGTGGGCGGTTTGGATCTGGAGCACGTGCCGGCGGAAATTACGTATGGGCTGGAGCGGATTGTTTCGTTCCTGCAGGGGAAAGAGAGCGTTTACGACATTGAGTGGGCGCCCGGTTTCACTTATCGCGATGTGCGGTATTTCGACGAATTGCAGCAGTCGGTTTATAACTTCGAAATGGCCGATGTTCCGAGGCTGTGGCGTTTGCTCGATGAGTATGAGGCGGAGGCGCAGCGGTTGGTTGACGGGTATCGCCTTGCCGAGACCGATAAGCGCCGCTTCCCGTTGTTGTCGGCTTATGACAACGTGTTGAAGTGTTCGAACTTGTTTAATTTGCTGGACGCGCGCGGGGCGATCAGCGTCACGGAACGAGTGGGCGTGATTGCCCGCGTCCGGAAATTGGCGGTGGGCGTGGCGCAAGCATTTCTGGATCAAGAGCAGTATCGGGAGGTGGCGTGATGCTGCCATTTCTGCTGGAGATCGGGACCGAGGAAATTCCGGATTCGATGATTCCGGCGGCTTTAGAGTTCTTGCGTTCGAAGTTTCCTGGCGAAAATGTGCGCGTGGATGCGACGGCGCGGCGATTGGTCGTTCGGGCCGATGTCGCGGCGCGATCGGCTGACCGCGAAGAGGTGGTCACTGGGCCGCCAGCCGCGGTTACAGGCAAGGCGCTCGATGGGTTTTGCGCGAAGCAGGGCGTTTCGGCTGCCGAACTTTCTGTCGTTGAAACCGCTAAGGGCAAGTACTGGTCGTTCACGCGGAAGATAGCGGGACGGGACGCCGCGGAGACGTTGCGCGAAGAATTGCCGGGCTTGATTCTCTCGATTCCGTGGCCGAAGACGATGTACTGGCCGTCGTTGGGCGGGCCGAAGTTCATCCGGCCGATTCGCTGGATCGTGGCCTTATTGGGGACCGATGTTGTTCCGTTTGACTGCGCGGGAGTAACGTCGTCAAACGTGACGTATGGCCATCGGCGATTGGGCTCACGCGGGCCGTTGCCGGTGACTGTCTCGTCCTACGAAGACGTGCTGGCGGAGAATTTTGTGATCGTGAGCGCGGCGAAACGGCGTTCGAAAATTGAGACTGAAGTCGCTGCCGTGGCCGCGGCGGCCGGCCTGCAAGCGAAGCCCGACGCGAAGCTGCTGGAAGTACTGACGTACATTACCGAATATCCCACGGCGATCATGGGCACTTTCGACGCGTCGTTTTTGACGCTGCCTTCGGAAGTGCTGGTCACCGTGATGCGGCATCATCAGAAGTATTTTTCCGTGGAAGACGCCGAAGGCGTTTTGGCGCCGCATTTCATCGCGATCATGAACATTCCGGCCGATCCGGAAGGGCATGTCGTGAACGGGAATGAGCGCGTGCTGCGAGCCCGTTTCAACGACGCGCGGTTCTTCTACGATGTCGATCAGAAGAAGCCGCTGGCCGAGCGCGTGGAAGACCTTTCGCACGTGACGTTCCAGGCGAAGGTCGGGAATTATCTGGAGAAGACAGCGCGCGTGGCCGCGCTGGCCGGGGAGTTGGGCGGCGAAAACGCGGCGGCCGCGGGCCTCTTGTGCAAAGCCGATCTGACCACAGAAATGGTGAAAGAGTTCACCGATCTGCAGGGTATTGTCGGTGGACTGTACGCGCGTGCCCAAGGGCATCCCAGACCCGTGGCCCAGGCCATTTACGAACACTACAAACCGCTGTCGATGGAAGATACGATTCCTTCCACACATGCCGGCCAAGCGTTGAGCGTGGCGGATAAAGTGGACACGCTGCGGACTTGCTTCGCCGTGGGAATGATTCCCACCGGCTCCAAAGATCCGTTCGCGTTGCGGCGCGCCGCGCAGGGCGTAGTGAAAATCCTCGCCGAGGGAAATCTCGATGTTTCGACGGAACTGCTTTGCGACGGAAATGCGCAACTAAAAGACTTTCTCCGCGAACGCGTTCAATTTTACTTCCGCGAAGTATGTGGCTTCAAATACGACGAAGTAGCTGCGGTATTGGCCGCCGGTTGGACGGATTTGCGGGACGTGAAGTCGCGCCTGGAGGCGGTGCAACAGGTGCGCGTATCGCCGAATTTCGAGCCCGTCGCGGCCGCCGTCAAACGGATCAAAAACATTTTGACCCAAGCTGGGCAAATCCCCAAAGGGGATGTGGATCCCGAACTATTTACCGAGCCCGAGCGATTGCTCTGGCATCACGGCATGACCGTCCACGACACCGGCCCCTACGCGCCAAGGTTGCAGGAAATCGCTGACCTCCGCCCGAATGTGGACAAGTTTTTCGACCAGGTTCTGGTGAATGACCCGGACCCGAAGATTCGCGAGAACCGCCTGCGGCTCTTGCAAAGTTTGAACGCGAAATTTTCTTCGATCGCTGATTTTTCAGAGATCGTAACGAATTGATTTAACCCCCCTCAACAGGAGCATTTGGATGAAGAAATACGTTTACAGTTTCGGCGGCGGTAAAGCCGACGGTAACGGAACAATGAAGGAAATCCTGGGCGGCAAAGGCGCTGGCCTCGCGGACATGACCACCGCGGGCGTGCCCGTCCCCCCTGGATTCACCGTTTCCACCGAAGTCTGCAACATCTACTTCGAGAATAATCAGCACATTCCGAGTGAGATCGAAGAACAAGTCGACAAGGCGCTCGCCAAACTCGAAAAGACTTTTGGCAAGAAGCTCGGCGACCCCAAAAACCCGCTGCTGCTCAGCGTTCGCTCGGGTGCGCGGTTCTCCATGCCGGGCATGATGAACACCATTCTCAACCTCGGGATCAACGATGAAACCGTCGCCGGACTGGCCGCCAAAACCGGCAACGAATGGTTCTCCTACGACTGCTATCGCCGCTTCCTCCAGATGTTCGGCGAAGTGTCCATGGATATCCACATGGAGAAGTTCAACCATGTCTTCGACGCGCAGAAGGCCAAGCGCGGCACGAAGTCGGACACCGACCTGACGATCGACGACTTGAAAGCGGTCGTCGAAGGCTACAAGAAAATCTACGTGAAAGAGACGGGTTCGCCGTTTCCGCAGGACACCAAAATCCAGCTCAAACTGGCGCGCAACGCGGTGTTCAGAAGCTGGTGGAACGATAAAGCCGCCTACTACCGGAAGATGGAAAAGATCCCGGATTCGATCGGCACCGCGGTCACCGTGCAGGCGATGGTGTTCGGCAACATGGGCAACAACTCGGCGACCGGCGTTGGCTTTACGCGCGACCCCGGCAACGGCGACAAGATCTTCTACGGCGAGTTCCTGGTGAACGCGCAGGGCGAAGACGTCGTGGCCGGCATCCGCACCCCGGAGCCGATTACCGATCTCGAAGTCATCATGCCCGCCGCCTACAAGCAACTGTTTGAAACCACGCAGATGCTGGAAAAGCACTACAGGGACATGCAGGATTTTGAGTTCACCGTTGAGGAAGGCACGCTGTTCATGCTGCAGACCCGCAACGGCAAACGCACGGGTCCGGCCGCGGTGAAACTCGCCGTGGACATGCACGAAGAAGGCCTCATCACGAAGAAGGAAGCCGTGATGCGCGTGGCTCCTTCGCAGCTCGATCAGTTGCTGCACCCGGTATTCGACGACGCGTCGTTGCAGACGTTGACGCTGCTCTCCACCGGCATCGCGGCCTCGCCCGGCGCGGCTGTGGGCCGTGTCACCTTCTCCGCCGAAGACGCCGTGGAAGGCGCAAAGTCGTCGCCGGTGTTGCTGCTCCGCAAGGAGACCACGCCGAACGATATCGCCGGCATGGACGCGGCCAAGGGCATCCTGACCGCCATCGGCGGCAAGTCTTCGCACGCCGCTGTTGTGGCGCGCGGCATGGGCCGTCCCTGCATCGTGGGCGCTGGCGAATTCTCGATCGACGCGAAGGCCAAGACCGCCAAGGTCACCGTCGGCGGGAAGGTCATCACCATCAAAGAAGGCGACTGGCTGTCGATGGACGGCACCACCGCCAAGGTCTACCAGGGCCAGGCCAAGACCACCGAAGCCGACACCAATAGCGGCGTGCTGGCCAAGTTCATGGACTGGGCCGACGAGTTCCGCGGCAACTTCGGCGTGCGCGCCAATGCCGACATTCCGCGTGACGCCACTGCGGCCCGCCGTTTCGGCGCCGAGGGCATTGGGCTCTGCCGCACCGAGCACATGTTCTTCGCCGAAGACCGGTTGCCGATCGTCGTCGAGATGATTCTGGCGAAGGACGAAAAGACGCGCAAGGCCGCGCTTAAAAAAATCCTTCCGCATCAGCGCAAGGATTTCGCGGGCCTGTTCACCGCGATGAACGGCTTCCCCGTTGTCATTCGCACGCTCGATCCGCCGCTGCATGAGTTCCTGCCGAAGCGCGAGGACCTGATGGTGGATTGCGCCATCCTGCGCTACTCGAAAGCGAAAGCGAAGGAGGAGATGTCCAAGAAGTACAACATCGCGGTGGAGGATCTGGCAGAGAAGCTTCCGGCGCTGTTGCATCGCGTGGAAGAGCTGCACGAGTTCAACCCGATGTTGGGCCATCGCGGCTGCCGTTTGGGCATCACTTATCCGGACATCACCGAAATGCAGGCGCGCGCCATTTTCGAAGCCGTCGTGCAGGTGGCTAAGAAGGGCGTAAAGGTCATCCCCGAAGTCATGATTCCGCTGATCGGTTCCGTGAAGGAACTGGAGCATCAGAAGGCGATCGTGAAGCGCGTGGCCGACGAAGTGCTCGGCAAAGCGGGGCTGTCCGATCAGCATTACATGATCGGCACGATGATCGAAATTCCGCGCGCGGCGCTGACTGCCGATCAAGTGGCCGAGCAGGCTGACTTCTTCAGCTTCGGCACCAACGACCTGA
The DNA here is from genome assembly GCA_945900935.1 of Candidatus Sulfopaludibacter sp. SbA3. Classification (GTDB taxonomy): domain Bacteria; phylum Acidobacteriota; class Terriglobia; order Bryobacterales; family Bryobacteraceae. Next base: position 13,287 of record CAMDKT010000089.1, read on the forward strand.
CGCAGACCACGATGGGCTTGTCCCGCGACGACTATACGAAGTTCTCGCCCGAGTACGAGAAGCTGAAGATCTTCGATGCCGATCCGTTCGGCGTGTTGGATCAGACGGGCGTCGGCAAGCTGGTTGAGATGGCGGTGAAG
>CAMDKT010000090.1 GCA_945900935.1 Candidatus Sulfopaludibacter sp. SbA3
GCACCGGTTGTCGCCCAGTTTTTTGATGTTAAAGGAAGAGGAACGCTTCCATGTTTTGGGCCACAGATTGGTGGCGCGCGGGCCGTATGTATCGGAAGTAACGAAAATGGTTGAGAATGCCAACGCTGCGCCGGCGCGGAAGAAGCCGGCGCGCGCGACGAAACCGAAGGATCGCCGGAAGAACGAAGAGGACGTAGAGTTGCCGCCAATGCCTCCGGCGCCCGGCGTACCGCCGAATTGGCGGGAGTTGTCGTTTCGAGCGCCATTGGAGGAGCCGCCGCCGAAGAAGGAGGAGCGGTCCGCGCTTTCGATGCTGATCCGGCAACAGCAGGAACCGCCGAAGTTTGAAGACTGGAGTCTCATTCGGGCCAAGGACGGACGCGCGGGTTGGATTCTGACGCGCACCTTGACCATGACCATTCCCGACGACGTGTCGCGCTATGCCGAGGGGCATCGGATCACGTCGTGGTTCGACTTGGGCGATGTCCAGGACGGCGAGACCGTGAAGAAGCATTATCTGTGGACGACGATCGCCAAGGGTGGTGAACCGTACGAGTTTGACGGCTTCCGAATTTTCGTTTACAACGCGCGGCGCCACCGGTACGAGAACGGGTATCGCGAGAAAAATGTACGCGGCTATTTCCCCAGCGCTCTGCATCCGGCGGAGGTGACAGAAGGGCGCAAGACGCGTAAGGTTCAGGGGTTTTCGCTCGTGGTGGAGGACGAGGGCGGGGCACTGGTCCGCAAAACCTATTCGTTTGAGGGGTACCGCGTGCGGCTGTTAGCCAAGACACCGTGGACGAAGCTGGAGGATCCGCTCGATTTGAAGGCGCTGGCGATCACTCTGCCGGCGAGCCCTAAATCCGGCGCGCCGGACGGCCTTTGGGACAAGGTGAAAAAGAAACTGCCCTGGAACAAGAAGTCGTAACGCGAAATCTGGGACAATCCAAGCTATATGCGGCGACGGGCGTTTCTGACGGCGATGACGGCTTCTAAGGAACTCGCGCAAAACGGACTCGCTAGCGGCGGGGCGGGTGCGCGAGTGCTTGGATCGCTGGGGGCCGCGACCGGCCTTTGCGCTTCTGCCGCGATAGGGGTGCCAAAAATCATGAAACCGAAGGTTTTGAAAAAAGGCGATACGGTGGGCTTTGTCACGCCGTCCACGTATGTTTCCTCGCCTGATGAAATTGCGACGGCGCTGCGGACGGCGGAGTATTTCGGACTGAAAGTCAAGATGGGGCCGAACGTGCGGAAGCGGGCCGGGTATTTGGGGGGCTCGATCACGGAACGGGCCGGGGACGTGAACGCGATGTTTGCCGACGCCGAAGTAAAAGCCATCTTCGCCATTCGCGGCGGGTACGGGAGCGCGCAGATATTGCCGGCGCTGGATTACGACGCGATCGCCAAGCACCCGAAGATTTTCCAGGGATACAGCGACATTACGGCCATGCATTTGGCAATTCATCAGAAAACGGGGCTGGTGACGTTTCATGGACCGGTGATGCTGTCGGGGTTCACTCCCTACACGATTGAACATTTCAGGCGCGCATTGTTTGAAACAAAACCGATTGGGTCCGTGACTAACCCGGCGGAGTCCAACCCGCTGCGGCCGAATCATACGTTGCGAACCGTGAAAGGCGGGAAGGCGCGCGGGCCGATTGTGGCGGGGAATTTGACGTTGATTTCGACCACTATGGGGACGCCGTACGAAATCGATACGCGGGGCAAGATTCTGTGCCTGGAGGACGTGGGCGAGGAGCCGTATTCAATGGACCGGATGTTGACGCAGTTGCGGCTATCGGGCAAATTGGACGCGGCGGCGGGGGTGGTGTTTGGCGAGTGTTCGCGCTGCGCGCCGAGGGATTATCGTCCGGGCTTCGATTCGAATTTTTCATTGGGCGAGATTGTCGATGACATTTTGGGAGGGCTGCGGATACCGGTGTTGGCGGGGTTGACGTTTGGGCACACGGCGGACCAGTTGACGCTGCCGCTGGGGTGCATGGCCGCGCTGGACGCGGACGCGGGAACGTTGACGATTGAAGAGTCCGGCGTGGTGGATTGAGCGTGGGATACGACGCCATCATTGTTGGCGGGGGCCACAACGGGCTGGTGACGGCGTTCTATCTGGCGCGGGCGGGCCGCAAGGTGCTGGTGCTGGAGCGGCGTGAAATGGTTGGCGGGTGCGCGGTGACGGAGGCGATTTGGCCGGGCTATAAAGTTTCGACGGCAAGTTATCTGGTGAGCTTGCTGCAGCAGAAAATTGTCGACGATATGCAGTTGGCGCGGCACGGGTATCACGTGGATGCGAAGGATCCGGCGTTCTTCTCGCCGTTCCCGGACGGGCGTTATTTTTTCACTTGGGCAGACAGTGCGAAGACGCTGGCCGAGGTGGCGAAGTTTTCCAAACGCGACGCGGCGCGGATGCCGGCGTTTGAGGAACAACTGGAGCGGCTGGCGAAGCTGGTGGAGTCGTTGTTGTTGGTATGCCCGCCGCCGTTTCCGCCGCGAGGGGTTGGCGAGATCATCGACTATTTGAAACTGGTTGGGCGGTTACGGAGGTTGTCCGCAAAAGACATGGTGGCGCTGGTGAAGATTTTCACGATGAGCGCGGCGGATTATCTGGACGAGTGGTTTGAGTCGCCGGAGGTCAAAGTGACATTGGCGACCGATGGCGTGATTGGGGCCAACGGCGGGCCGCGGTCGCCGGGGACGGCTTATATTCTGCTGCACCACTGCATGGGCGGCGTCGGCGGCAAGCGTGGGCTGTGGGGCTTCGTGCGTGGAGGAATGGGCGCGGTGTCGGAGGCAATGGCGAGCGCGGCGCGCGCGGCCGGAGCGGAAATTCGCTGTGGGGCGCAAGTGGCGGGTATCAATGTGAAGGAGAACCGCGTTGCCGGCGTGACGCTGAAGGGCGGCGATGAACTGGAGGCGAAACAGATTGCATCGAATCTGGATCCGAAGCGGACGTTTTTGAAACTGTTGGATCCGGACGTGCTGCCAACGGAGTTCGTTGAAACGATCAGGAATTTCCGCTGCGAAGGGATCAGCGCGAAGATCAACCTGGGTGTGAAGGCGCTGCCCAATTTCAAGGCATTGCCGGGCGCGCCGGCGCCGCATCACAAGGCGACGATGCATATTTGCCCGTCGATGGACTACGTGGAGAAGGCGTGGGACGATGCGAAATACGGGCGTCCGAGCGAACGGCCGATGTTGGAGATGACTTGCCCGACTTTATACGATCCGTCGCTTGCGCCCAGCGGCCGGCACATCATCGGGATCTTCCTGCAGTACGCGCCGTACACGCTGCGTAACGGTACGTGGGATGATTTGCGGGATCCATTTTTCAAACGCGTACTGAAGATTATCGACGAATACGCGCCGGGTTTTTCGAGTGGTATCGAACATGCGGAGATACTAACGCCTTTGGATCTGGAGCGGCGATATTCCATCACGGGCGGAAATATTTTCCATGGCGAGATGGCGCTCGACCAGATGTTCTCGCTGCGGCCGGCGGCCCGATACGCGAACTACAAAACGCCGGTCGAGAACCTGTTTCTGTGCGGGAGCGGAACGCATCCCGGCGGCGGCGTGATGGGCGCGCCGGGACACAACGCGGCGATGGCGATGTTGAAGGGTTAGCGGGACGTTCGCAAAGCCAGGCCGTTTTCTTCGCGAGAGGGCTGTAAACATAAATCCAGGCGCGATTCTCAGCAGGAGCGTTGAGCCGCCACTGTCTTGCCTGTCCCCGGCCGCGAGCTAGTTGTCGCAGGGCTACTCCGCGAAAAAACAATGCTGGCCGCCGAGGAGCGCCGATTAACGCGGATAACTGGACCTGATTGCCCGGAAACCTTCTTGTTCCAAATCAGGAACCGTGGGGTCGGGGATTCAGACGTCTTCGACATGTCATTCTTTCAGCTAGTTCGCGGCTGGCATCCCACCTAATGTCTAAGCCTGCTCTAGGAAGAAAACACCCCCGGTTTTGCGGAAGCCGGGCTAGAGCAAGTCTCGACAATCCGCCGTGGATCGCCGCATGACTCACGTCAGAACTTCGCCCTACTATCCCCAGTCGAACGCAAAAATCGAACGTTGGCACAAATCGCTCAAAGGATAGGGCATTCGCCCGGAACGCCATTGCCGCTGGACGATGCGCGGCATCTGGTGGAGCGCTACGCCGGGGACTGGCGTCGGACGTCGTTGCATTCACGCGAAGGAAATCGGGTGCAAGCGTGGTCCCGAAATGCGATTCACGTCCCGGGCCGCCGTGAAGTCGCATTCTCGTTAGCCATCCAGCGCGCGACACCGGCGATTGTACTCGCTGGCGAGCAGGTGGAGGCACCGCCCGACGCGCATTTATCGTGGGCGGCGGCAGAGCGTCGCCAAACGGAGCTAGATCTGAAAAACAGCGGAGCCGGGAGCGGAAACCCCGATTACGCCGCGTCTTCCGTCTCCGCCAGCGTGATTGGCACCTCGACCCCGTCTGCAAATCTAGCTGCAAGCACGAGCTCACCGTTCATCGCCTCAATGAACTTCTTGAGGGTCCCAATGTACAGTTCGCTGCGCCGCTCCATCTTGGACACCTCGGCTTGGCTGACACCCAGCAATTCGGCCACGGCCGCCTGGGTCAGTCCACGCGCCTTCCGAAGCTGCGCGAGATGAAGTTCGCCGGACAGACGACTCGCCTCGGCCTCAATGCGAGTACGTGTCCCCGGCTTCATTCGCAGCTTGATTTCCGCCCACGTTTGTCGCTTCATCGCAGTCCTTCTTTCTCGATTTCGCGGAGGTAGTCATCGTACCTGTCGTCCGCTGGCGGCACATTCTCGTCGTACCACCGGTTGTTACCAGTCTTGTCGCCACCTAGGAGCAAAACGGCGGCCCGGCGCGGGTCGAACGCGTAGAGCACTCGGTACGGTCTACCGCGATGCTGAATTCGTAGTTCCCGCATCTGTCGGTGACGCGATCCAACGATCCCAGACGAGTAGGGAAACGGTAGCGCTGGGCCGTGCTCAACGAGCAGCTCGACGACGCGGCCAACATCCACCTGTTCGTCGTCGCTGAGGTCTAGAAACCAGGAGGCAAACTCGTCGATTCCTTCAACCTGCCAAGCCACAGTTCAATTATGCCATAAAAGGCATTATGCTTCGATGGCTATGATGGCGCGACTCGATTCTAATTGCGGGGCGGGCGCGTCCAGATAACTTCGAAGCCGAGTTTGCCGCCGATAGTCACGTTGCTGGACGACGATCTCGACGGGCCCGGCGTGGGCGTCGGGCCGGGGCGCGTCGCCTCTTTATTGGTTGGCGTGTTGCCGGTGGTCGTCTCTCGCACGACTCGTGAGGCGGTCTGTTTGGGACGGTATTCTATTTTTTCGATCTTGTCTTTCGGGATTGATAGCTGCTCGGTTTTGGTGGCGATGACGAGGCTCTCCTCCGTCGCTTCATCGAGCTTGGCGAGGATCGGGGATCGCGTTCCTGTTTTGACGACGCGCAACTCCGTGCCGCTTGCCAATGCCTTTACTTTGGCCCAACCGTCATCGGCCGCGAAGGAAACGGAAGCGAGCGCGAGGAAAGCAGTGAGTTGCCACATCTTGCTGAAAGTTTGGCAAAAATATTCCGCCGTTTCCCAACAACGCGATGGCGCGCGTCAATTGTTTGAAAGCAGGAGCGATACATTGTCCGGAGAGGTTCTGACGCTATCCACCGATTTGCGCGGACGATTTCCTAAGCCTCCGCGGCTTTCTTGCCGCGCTTGCCCTTCGCCTTGGCATTGTCCAAATGCTTGGCAAGTTTCGCGCGGTCCTCGTCCTTGAGGTTCGTGCTGCGGGCAATGGACGCCAGATCCCGAATGGCTTGGCGAGCCGCTTTGCGGTCGCCCGTCGCCTGGCCGCTTTTGCGCGCTTGACGCTGCTCGGCGACCGTTTTCAACGCGGCTTCATACTTCTGTTTTTCTTCGGCGGTCAGGTTGCCGTTGCTCACGGCGGCGGCCAAATCCTGACGAAATGCTTTCCTATTGCCGACTTGCGCTTTCTGCGCGAACACAGGCAATGCGAGGAGGCCCAACACTAAAATCCATTTGCGCATTCCGTTTAGAACCCTGCTCCGCGGAAATGGTTTCGCTCCTTTTTTACCAGATAAAATCTTTCGCTTCGTCGCGCCGGGCGTGGCCGTCCAGTATGTGCACAACGCGCAACTTTTTCAGTTTTTCCGAGCTCAACGCCCCGATGGGCAGATAAATGATCGACCGGTTCAACCGCGCCGCCATGCTGCGAAACACGCTGCGCGGCGGCTTTTTGGCGACATAAACAACGTGCTTCTCCACCGAATAATCGAGCGCCGCCATTAGCAGCGTCTCCGGTTTTGATTCGGCGAAGGCGTAGTCGGGATCCGACCACACGTAGGACATACGATGAGGCGGAAGCGTCATCAGGAAACCGCCGTACTCAGACCGTCTAATGCCTGGACCCACAACCTGCGCCGTCGGGTCGGTCGCATAAAACGCCATGTCCGATTCGTTCTGATGCTCGCCCTGCCACGTGGCGAGATAGGTGTAGCGGTCCGTCTGATCATCGTCGTCGAAGATGACGACCAACGCGCCCGCCGCGCCCGCGATCTTGTTCGCCTCGCGCACGTAAATCTTGCCCCGATACCAGTTGCGCAGCGTCTCGCGCAGATCGATGCCATCCAGCAGCGACGTGGTAAATGGCTGCACGCGCAGCCGCTCCTCGCTCAGCAAACTTTGCGCTTTCCCCTTCAGAAACCGTCCGTAATTCTCAATGTGAATGTCCTCGGGAGGATAACTGCAAATGGAGTCGCCGCCCAGTTCGTGCTGCCATTCGCCTTTTGTTTTTTCTTTCTTCCGCGCCTTCAAACCGCGGGGCATCAGCTTCTGCTTGGGCCGCGGCAGCCTTCGGCGAAGCCGAATCCGGCGCGTATCCATCCACACCCATTCCCCGGAAATTTTCACCGTCCGCATGTCCGGCGCAATTTGCTGGTGCGGATAGCGGTTGGCCAGTTCCCAAACTTCCCACCCGAAATTGTCATCGACAATCCCGCGCGCGGCCACCGTCACGTCGAATAGGCCGGCCACCAGGTCCCCCTGAATGCGCGCCAGATTGCGCGTGTATTTGGCCATCAAACGGCGCTGCCAGTGGCTCATCGTGTCGCCGGTGTTCTTGGTGTAGAGCGCCTCGGCTTCCCGCAGCAGATCCAGGTTTGCGCGTTGGCGGTCGATCAGAATGTCTTCGGCCGGATCGATGCGCCACTGCTCGTAGCGGCACTGTAAATACGGCGTTTCGCTGCAAATTTCGGCCAGGCACTCCGCGTCCGGGTTTACCAGTTGCACGAGATTGGCACGCAACGGTTGCGGCGTCTCGTCCTGCGGAATCTGCACCGCGTCGAGCACCGGATGCAGCATGTTCAACGACAACACCACCATCGTCGCGGCGAACGGATCGGCGCCCTGGAGCCGCCACGCCATTGCCGCCGCGTGATGCTCGATATCGTCATTGCGCGGCTGCGCCTGCAACCGGTAGGCGTGCAGATAGGCGGCCAGACCAATCCGTCGCACCGCGTATGTATCCGGGTAAGCGCCGGCCACATGCGGACGGTCGCCCAGGCTTGGTTCGATGAAGACGACCGTCGCTCCGATCTCTCTCGCCGTTCTCACCGCTTCGATAAACGGATCGCACGGCTCCACCGGCACGTAGAGCATCTGGTAGGTAAGCGCGTCGTCCTCGTCGCTTTCCGGCATGCCGCCTTCGGGCCGCTGCGGATACAGCAACGCCGATATCTGGGGCAGCCGATCGACGGCCTTCAGCAGACCGTGCTCGCATTCGGATGGCAACTCCACCGCCACTACCTTCGGCCGATCCGCAAGCAGTGCCCGGCGCACGGCCACCGCGAATTCCATCCGTCCGGGCACGACGGGGAAGTAGCGCCAAGCGCCGCGTTGGAGGCTGGCTGGATCGTCGGACACAGGCGTCTCCTTACCCGCGCCGCGGCACGTAGCGCAGGGCTTCTTCGCCAATCGTTTCGAGGATGGAAATGCGCAGCGCCTCAGCCTGCTGCACACGGTCTTTCGCGATGTGCTGGAGTTTCAACGCGTAGCGGGCCACGTTGATGCCATCGCGCGCCGAGTAACGCTCATCGGCCGCGTGGGCGTGTTGCAGAAACTCGGTGACATACTCCAGAATCTCGTCGTCGGCGAAGGGCAGATTTTCCTTGAGTATCGCCAGTTCTTCATCGTATCCGGGAAAGTCGATCAGGATTTGCGGTTGCAGCCGGGAGTGAATGTATTCGTGCAGATCGAAAGTGGAGCTGTCGTCGTTCATCGTCGATACCAGGCGGAACAGCGGGCTGGCCTTGATCTTAATTCCGGCCACAATCGACTCCACATAGCGCCGGTTATCGAGCAGCGGAGCGAGTGACGCCCAGCTTTTTTCGCTCATCCGGTTGCCCTCGTCCAGGATGACGATGCCGCCGCGGATCATCGCCGTCACCAGCGGCGAGGCGACGTATTTCAACATGCCCTCGCCCTCGATAACCGGGGTAATGAGAAGGTCTTCCGGCCGCGTATCGGAAGTGGCTTGCATGATGTAGACTTCGCGGCCCAGCCGCTGGGCGGCCGCGTAAGCCAGCGTCGTCTTGCCCACGCCGGGCTTGCCGACCAACCGCGGATTCATTGGCAGATCGCGCTCTTCAATCACCAGCCACGCGGCCAGCAACTGTCGCATCACATCGTCTTGCCCAACCCACTGCACCTTCAACTCATCGGGATGAGCCAAATGCAGCAATACACCATCAATCTCAACGACCATAACTTACATTTTCCCGCAATTCTGTTTTCCGGGTGTGGCTTTTTTCGCCCCTACGCCAACACGCCCGGCAACCGCCCCGTCGAATCGGCGAACCGTTCCACCGGCGTCCCAAACGCATCCAGCATGGAGACATACAGATTCGCGAGCGGCGTGTCCTTCTCATACGACAAATGTTGCCCGCTCGCCAATCGCCCGCCCGCCTTCCCCGCCACCACAACAGGCAAGTTATGCGGATCGTGCTTGTTCCCGTCGCGAATACCCGCTCCAAACAGGATCATGGAGTTATCCAATACACTGGACTCGCCCTCCTTCATATCCCGTAACTTACGCAGTAAGTAGCCATACTGCTCGATATGCCATTTGTTGATCAATTGATACTGCCGCAGACTCTCCGCCTTATTCTCATGATGCGACAGCGAATGATGCGCGCCGCTCACGCCCTCGACAAAGGCAAAGTTTTGATTACTCACTTCATTCCCGAACAGGAATGTCGCCACGCGCGTTGAGTCGCTCTGGAACGCCAGCGCGATGATATCGAACATCAGCCGCACATGTTCCGCGTAGTCTTTCGGGTTGGCCACGGGCTTGGCTGCGGCGTCGATTTTCGCTCGCGGCTTCCACTTCGACCTCTCCGGGCTCGCCGCCCGCTTCAGCCGGTCTTCTAACGACCGTACCACCGACAAATACTCATCCAGCCGCTGCCGGTCCCCGCCTCCCAGCTTTTGCCGCAACTGCTTAGCGTCTTCCAATACGCGGTCCAGCAGCAGGATCTCATCCTTCGTCCCGCCGGCTTGCCCATTCCCCGCGCGAAACAGCCGCTCAAACGCCAACTGCGGATTCAACTCGCGCGCCAGCGGCGACGCAGGCCCCGCCCAGGCAATATGGGAGCCATACACGCGCGTGTACCCGACGTTCTTGTCGACACCTGTCGTCACCGGCGAGATGCCAAGCTCCAATGACGCGATCGGCGTCTGCCGTCCGGACTTCTGCACCGCCAATTGGTCCATCGAAACGCCGTTGCAGCTCACATCCACGCCCAACGTCTTGGTGACTGTCGTGCACGTCAACCAACCCGAAAGTTTAACGTAGTGCCCGTCGCCGCCCACGCTCCCCGGATTCCACAAGTTAGTAAGTACCAGGAGCTGATCCTGCAAGTCCGCCAACGGTGTCAGCGTCGGCGACAATCGGAAATCGCGCTTTTCGCCCTCCGGCGTCCACATGTCTTCGCGCACGCCGTTGGGCATATACATCGCCGCCATCCGCACCGGCGGCTTCTCAGCGCCCTTGGGCGCAGCCATTGCCTCCATCCACGGCAAGCCAATCACGGCTCCAGTCCCACGCAACATCGTCCGGCGGGTGATCGAAAAACGGGCCATCGCTTCTCCTTAATGCAATTTCGCGGCGGGCGGGATGACGGGGATATTTACGGACGTTCCCGTTTGATAGCGGAACGGCACGCTCCGCGCTATTTCCAGTATAAGGCTATGGGCGCTGTAATTCTCTCGCTTCACAGTCTCCGCGATCCGGTCCACGGAGCAGTGATCCTCCAGCGTCAATCCCCGGCCCAGCGCATAACCGAGCAGCTTCGCCGTCAAGTTCCGCACCAGCAAATCTTTCTGCTGCATGAGGATCTGCTTCATCTCCACCGGCCCGTCAAATCTTGTTCCGTCCGGCAATTCCCCCTTGGCGTCGATCGGCTTTCCGGCATCCTCGGTTCGCCACAATCCCAACACGTCATAGTTCTCCAGTCCAAATCCCAGCGGGTCGATCCGGTTGTGGCAAACCGCGCACGCCGGGTTAGCCCGATGCTGTGTCAACCGCTCCCGAAGCGTCTGGGGCGCGGCCCCGGCGTGTTCCGGCAGCGTGGGCACATTGGGTGGCGGCGGTGGCGGCGGCGTGCCCAGCAGCGCCTCCAGAATCCATTTCCCGCGCAGCACCGGGCTCGTCCGATTGGGATACGATGACACCGCCAATACCGCCGCCATCCCCAACACGCCGCCCCGGTGGGAATCCGGCGGCAACTCTACCACCACCGGTTGCTGCCGCAAAGGTTTTCCCGGCTTAATTCCGTAGTGCCTCGCCAGTTTGTTGCTCATGATCGTGAACGAAGAATCGATCAGGTTGAGTAGCGACAAATTCGATGTGAGCAACTCCTGGAAAAACAGGATCGGCTCGTAGCGAATCCCGGATTGAATCTCAGCGTCGTAGTAGGCCGGAAACAGCTTCGCGTCCGGCTTTATATCGCGACCCAGTTCGCGCGTGTTCAGCCACTGTTCCACGAACTGCTCAGCGAACTCGCGCGTCCGCGCGTCCTTCAACATTCGCACCGTCTGCTCGGTCCAAATCGTTTCGTCCTTCAGCTTTCCCTCCGCCGCCAATTTGAACAATGGCTCGTCCGGCATCGTTCCCCAAAGGAAGTAGGACAGCCGGACGGCCAGCGCATAATCGTCCAGCAAACGCGGCCCGGCACCTGTGTTTGTCTCCTCCACGCGGAACAGAAACTGCGGTGATATCAGCACGCCTTGCAGCGCATGCAGAATCGACGGCTCATAGCTTTGGCTGCGCTTGTAGGCATTGGCAAACAACGCGTAGTATTGGTCCAATTCCGCCGCCGTCGCCGGCCGCCGGAAAGCGCGCGGCAGAAACGCTTCCAGGACTTTCCGCCCCGCCTCCGCCGCCGTCATTTTCTCATTTGGATCGGCGATCAGAAACCGAGCCCTCGACCGCGGATCCTTTGAGCCATACGCCAACGCCTCGCGCGCCGCGTCCAGGTATTTCTCGGCGTGCATGGGCGACAGAAAAAGCGTCTCGGCGGCATTGTCAAATCCCTCACCGCCCGCGCCATCGGCTGGTAACCCGCGCCCCGCATTGATGTGAATGTTGAGCAAATCACGAACTGTCGACGAATACTCCGCTCGATTCAACCGCCGCAACAGCGCCGGACGCGGCGCGATGCCATCCGCGCAAGCCGCCGTTTTCATCGTCTCTTCCACGTAGGCCGTGAAGGCCTCGCGTTTCTCCATCGAAGGCGCCGGCGCGCCCTTCGGCGGCATCTCGTTGTCTCGCACTCGCGCGAGCATCCGGCTCCACTTGCGCGGTTCTTCCATCATGGTCTGCAACGTGGTCAGCTTCGCCGCGTTGAACCCGCCCGACGGCTTCGCGCCCTGGTGGCACGCCACGCAGTAACCCTTCAGGAAACCCTGCGTCTCCGCGAATGGTTGCGCCGGCAGCACCAGCGAAATGACCGTGAACAAGAACAGTGTGCGCATCTAAATCCGAGCATATCAGGATACGATTACGGAATGAGAATTCTTGAGATCCGCCGCGGCGGCGTTACTCAACGAATCGCCACCTGCCTCACGCCGGATGCAGTGGACCAACTCCAGGGCATTCCCCCGCAAGCGGTGGTTGGCGTCCTCAATCCGGATGACTCGCTACAAGTCAACGCTCTCTTTCGCGAGTTCCTCCACGCGACCATCGCCCTCGCCGCGCCCTTCGATCCCGACAGGCAAATCGCCGCCCAAACCCGCCTCGATAGGCTGCATGCGCCAGGCCATGGTCAACACGCTCATCGCCCGACGTCGAAACTAAATCTCGGCCGTGCCGTCCAGGCTCCGCCACAAATACCAACTCGCAACCGTCGCATACGGCCGCCACGGCCCCGCGATCCGCTCCATCTCTTTCGGCGGCGGCGGCGCTTCCAGCGCATACGCCTTCCAAATCGCGTTCCGTACTCCCAAATCTCCGGACGGAAATACATCGTGTCGGCGCAACGCGAACATCAAAAACATTTGCACAGTCCAAACGCCAATACCCTTCACTTGTGTCAACCGCGCGATCACTTCCTCATCCGGCAAGTCCGCCAACGTCCCAAACTTAATCGCCCGGCTCCGCGTCTGTTCACTCAGATTCATCAAATAGCTGGCCTTTTGCCGCGAGATTCCGCACGGCCGCAACCCTTCGGCGCCCAATTCCAGTATCTTCTTCGGTATCAACTTGCCGCCCCGCCCCGCCGCCGCCGTCAACCGTGTCAGCATCGTCGCCGCCGCCGCGCCGCTGACTTGCTGATACACAATCGACCGCGCCAGTGTCGTAAAGTCCGGCTCCCGGTATACGATCTTGTATGGACCCACGGCGCTAATGATGCGCGCCATCACCGGGTCGGCTTGTTTCAAATGGGAAATTGCTTTTCTCATGGAACGGAATTGTTTAGGGGGCCATCTATGAGGATAGTGAATCGCAGATCTGTTTTTCCAACCCTGTGCGGCGGCGCGCTCGCTCTCCACGCCCAGAAGCCCGCGCCGCCGCCGGATCCGCAGGACGATTTTCCCACCATCAAAGTCGACGTAAACCTCGTCAACGTCATGTTCACCGTTCGCAACAAGAACGGCGCGCTCGTCCCGACGCTCACCAGGAACGATCTTAGCGTCTACGAAGACGGCAAGCAGCAAACCACCAAGTTCTTCACCCGCGAAACGAATCTGCCGCTCACCATCGGCCTCCTCGTCGATG
>CAMDKT010000091.1 GCA_945900935.1 Candidatus Sulfopaludibacter sp. SbA3
CGCATCGACAGTGGCTGGATCTTCAAAACCGGGACGTAAATTGACATCGTAGAACAGCGGAATACCTCTCAGCGACAGAAGCGCCTGGCGGGCCATCGGGCAAGTCTGCTGCAGTGTGCCGCAGACAAGCCAGGCAGGCCGCAGCGCCCGCAACTCTGCCGCCTGGCAGTCCGAAATCTCCGGTTCCTCCCAGGCCGCGGGGCGGCGTAAGTGGTAGGAAGGATGCGCCGGATCGTCGAGCGTGACATCGACGATGCCCGTAGGCCACCGCGGATGACGCCGCGTGTACGTCATATCGACGCCCAGCGCCTCCGCCCGCGCCATGGCCTCATCTCCGGCTGCGTCCTTCCCCAACGCACTAATGAAATACGATGCAAATCCCAACCGCGCCGCATGTGCGGCCAAATTAAACGGCGCGCCGCCCAACAGCCGGTACCCTGGATACTGATCCCACAGAATCTCACCCACGGATAAAAGTACAGGAGGCATTTAGTAATCTTCGCGCAAGCGATATTATTAGGACACTCTTATGAACAAGTCAATTGGAATTCGCGTCGCCTTCGCCTCGCTCACACTGGTCACTGCCTTCACCGCGTTTACCCAGCAGAAAAGCGGATTGGAGCTTCCACCGCCGTTCAGTCTCGTGAAGGTCGCCGACGATCTCTACAATATCGTTGGCAGCGGCGGGAACGTGGCGGTTTATGTGACCGATGAGGGCGCAATCGTCATTGACGACAAATTCGAACGAAACTTCGATGAGATCATGGCGAACGTGAAGAAGGTCACTGACAAGCCGGTGAAGTACCTCATCAACACGCACCATCACGGCGATCACACGGGCGGAAATTCCAAGATGATCGCGGCCGGCGTGGAGATCCTGCTGCATAAGAATGCCCGGGCGAACATGGTGACGGGCAAGCTGCCAGGCATGTCGCGAGTGACGTTCACGGATGAGTTGCAGGTCGTGCTGGGCGGCAAAGAGGTACAAGCCCGGTATTTCGGACGAGGGCATACGAATGGCGACGCCGTTGTCTTTTTCCCGGCCCGGCGCGCGATTCACATGGGTGACCTGATGGCGGGCACGACGCCGCTCATCGACTATCCGAACGGCGGCAGTTTGGTGGAATTCACCAAGACGCTGGATGCCGTTTTGAAATGCGATTTCGATACGGTGATCCCAGGTCACGGCGCGGTGCAGACGAAGGCAGAGCTACAGACCTATCGGGATAACTTGGGTAAACTGCAAACCCGCGCACGGGAACAGGTCCGGCTCGGTAAAAGCAAGGAAGAGATCGGCCAGTTCATGACCGCAAATTTTGGCTGGGGTGCCCAGCAGCAGCGCATGTCGCTGGACGGAATGATCGCGGAGTTGAAGTAAATCCGGTTTGGTGGACCGGTGGGCGCGACAACAGGACTGGCTGCCCGTGCATCAAATGGAGGTTGCTCCCCTAGCAGGACTCCACGGGCGGGAACCTTGGCGGGCCGAGGCTCGCCAAGCGTTTGAAAAATTTGGTGGACCTGATCGGGTTCGAACCGATGACCTCTTCCATGCCATGGAAGCGCGCTCCCAACTGCGCCACAGGCCCACATCGCCAGCCAAAATCAGGATAGCATATTTCGTTGAAATCCGGTACAAACAGAGGTATGGATCGCGAACAGGCTTGGCAAACGGTGTGTGAATTTGTGCAGTCCGAGGGGCTGCGCAAGCACATGCTCGCGGTGGAGGCTTGCATGGCTGCCTACGCCCTCAAATACGGTGAGGCCGAGGAGAAATGGGCCGTCACCGCCCTGCTTCATGACTTCGATTGGGAGATCCATCCGCAGTCGCCCGATCATCCCATGAAAGGCGAGCCGATTCTCGCTGAACGCGGCGTGTCCGGCGAAATTCGCCGCGCCATTCTCTCCCACGCCAACTACAGCGGCGTCCCGCGCGAAAGCCTGCTTGAAAAATCGCTCTTCGCCTGCGACGAACTTGCCGGCTTCCTCACCGCCTGCGCTTACGTGAAGCCCGGCCGCGCCATCGCCGAGGTGGAAGTGAAGTCGGTGCGGAAGAAGCTGAAGGACAAGGCCTTCGCCCGCGCCGTCAACCGCGACGACGTCATCAACGGGGCCGCCGAAATGGGGATCGATCTCGACGAGCACATCGCCTTTTGCATCGAAGCGATGAAGGGTCGCGCCGCCAGCCTCGGCCTGGCCGGCTGATAGACTCAATTACGGAAGCCACACTTGGCCGGTGCTGGGCCTGGTCTTCAAAACCAGCGTGTGGCGCGTATGCGTCACGGTGGGTTCGACTCCCACTGGCTTCCGCCAATACGCCCGAGCAACTTCGCCCGGATCGCCTGATAATCGACCAATAAAACCGCGTTCGGCGCCGGCAGCCTGGACACCACCCGGTGCGCCCAATCGATGTACTTCGCGATCTCCGCCGCATCCCACCCATGCGGCGGCGTGTCTCGCAGCGAATACAAATTGCTGATCTTATCCGCTAATTTCAACGCCGCCACGCGCGGCGTCGCCTCCGGCGCGTGATCGATTTGCGCCTGCTTCCGCTTCTGCCAACGCTGCGATTTATCGTCGGTCACCGCGCGCACCAGATCCGCAATGTCCTCGCCGAATTCGGCAACGAGCGTTTCATACGACACTTTTACGTCCTCAATCGTGTCATGCAAAAAACCTGCCGCCACCACATTCGCGTCGCACCCGGCCTCCGCCAGTAGCCGCGCCACATGCGCCAGATGATTCACATACGGCGTCTCGTCCACGTCCTTCCGCCGGTGCCGCGAATGCGCTCGCGCCGCGAATTCCGCCGCGCGCACCACCAGTAGTAATTCCCCGTTCATACCCTACCTCGGCTCCAAACGGGTTCGCCGCCCGGTCGCCTTCTCCACCGCTGCTCGCGAATAGAGCAATGGAAAATACTCCCCGCGCAGCCACGTTCCCGTCAGATCGGAATAATGCGGATCATCCCATCGCCCCGACTGCCCCGGATAATTCACCGCCCGCGATTCATCCCAGTTCCCGACATCCAGCACCATCCGGAACGACGGCCCATTCGTCAATTGAAAGCTGTCCCCGGAATGCATCGATTGCCACGGCGAGAACGGTCCGCCCGGCGCTGGAAACGGCCCCGGCTGCAACTTCTTCCGCCACTCCGCGTCCACAAAATCGCGCAGCGGATGGGGCGGCAGCGATTGATGCAGCGTACCCCAAACCGGCCGGCCTAATTTCTCCCATTCCGCGACGGCCGGTCCTAACGTCTCCAAAAGCAGCCGGCGCGAGTCCACATCAAACCGCGTCGATTTCCCTTCCAACACATCCAGCATTACCGCTGTGTCGGGCGTGGCCACAGCCCCCGCCGGCACTGCGGCTTTCAAAAACGCCGGTCCCAAATGCCGCTTCCACCAGATTTCATATAACGCCGCCTCTTTCGAATCCACGCGCTCCACGGCGTCCCAATTCCGCAGGATTCCCGCCGCCGGAATTCCCGCCAATAACGCCACCGCCCGCCGCGCCGCCACCGACGTCAAATCCGTTTGCAGTTTCATTGAGTCCTGCAAAGACACCTTCGCCATCGGCTTCAAAACCTCGTCAATCCGACGGTGCCGCGAATCGTTCGCCCACTCAAAGCCCAGCTTTCGTTCTTTGTATGGATATCCCTCCGGCATGTTCATTTCATTCGATGTCGAAACATAGCCCGCCGATGGATTAAACGCCGAAGGAAATTGGTTCGGGCGCAGAAATCCGGCCCATTCGTAGCGGCCGTCTCCCGGCACTGGAAGCAATCCGTCCCAGTTCGGGCGCACCGGAGTCAACCCGCCGGCACTCCATGCAATATTGCCCTTCGTATCGGCGTAAACCTGATTCACGGTCGGCGCGCCGCCGCGAAAACGTCCCTTCTGAAACTCCGTAAAATTGCGAGCTCGCATATACGCGATGCTCCCGAAATACGGCGACATTCCCGGCTCCATCCAGCATGTGCGAATGGCATACGCCCGTGTTTTGTCCGCGAAGATCACCGGTCCATGCCTGGTAAACGCCAACGATGCCTCCACCGCCACGGCGCCCTTCACGGCCACCGGTTCCCGCACAATCCGCATCGCCTCCCATCCGCCCTTGTACCGATACTGGCGCGCATCGGCTGGGTTCAACTCGTACACGTACAGGTCTTCCTGATCGATCGGAAATATCGTCAGCCCGAACGCAATCGTGCCATTGTGGCCCATCGAAATCCCCGGCAGCGCCGGTTCGCCCGCGCCGATAATATCCAGCCCCGGCGCGCTGACGTGGGCGATGTATCGCAGGCTCGGCGTCGAATAGGCGCGGTGCGGATCGCCCGCCAGTATCGGCCTGCCAGTGGCGGATTTCGACGGCGCGATCACCCAGTTATTGCTCCCGTCGTCCTGCGAATCCGTATTCGGCTTGGCGAATGGCACGACCTGTGTGGCCAGCGTGAACACCTTCAAAACATCCGCTGGCAAACAAGGATCCAACCCCTCCGGAACCTTCGTCTCCCACGCTGGCTGCAAGCCGTGCCGCGCCTGATCATAGCCCGGCCCCTTAACGGGACCAGTGGCGCAGATGGTCTTCGCCCTCGCTACTTCCTGGGTCAGGTTGCGGGTCAATCCATGGCTCCGAATCCGCACGACATCCGCCGCTTCCCACTTCGATGGCCCGTACTTCAATATCGAAAACTCCACCGGCATTTGCTCCTTGTGCAAAGCCAGCCAATCCACATACGCATTGATCCCCGCCACGAATGATTCCGTGATGGTCCGCGCATCGGGCCCATACGCCGCCCATTCTTTCTCGATCGGCGATCGATAGAGAAACAGCCGCGCCGCGCGGTCCTGCTCCACGTAGGCCGGGCCCATCACTTCCGCCATCTGCCCCAGCCCGCGCCGCCGCCACAGGTCGATTTGGAACAGCCGCTCCCGCGCCACGTTGAAGCCCTGCGCGAAGAACGCGTCGGCGGTGTTGGCCGCATAGATGTGCGGCACGCCCCACTTGTCCGTCAGAATGTCGACCGGCTGTTTCAATCCGGGAACGTGGATGGTGTCCGCGAATGCCAAACCAGCCAAAGCAAAAAATAGCCGTGTAGTCATGGATTGCCTCATCATATCCCCGTCAGCTTGTTACACTCGTTTTGGAATGAATTCTATTCGCCGGGTAGCGGTGCTGGGCGCGGGCACCATGGGGTCGCGTATCGCCGCGCATTTTGCCAACGCAGGGATCCCCTCGTTGCTTCTCGACATCGTAGTGCCGGGGGCGGCCGACCGCAACGCCGCCGCGAAGAAAGGGCTCGATGCCGCCTGGAAAGGCCGCCCCGGCGGCTTTTTCACCGACGCGCTGCCGGCCCTCATCACGCCTGGCAACTTCGAAGACGATCTGGAGAAGATCGCCGATTGCGACTGGATCATTGAGGCCGTCACGGAAAAGCTCGACGTCAAACGCGAACTTTGGACGCGCGTCGCCGCCGTCCGCCGCCCCGGCTCCATCGTCTCCACCAACACCAGCGGCATCCCGCTCGCGCTCATCGCCGATGGCTTCTCCGAAAAGTTTCGCGGGCAGTTCCTGGGCACGCATTTCTTCAATCCGCCGCGCTATTTGCATTTATGCGAAGTGATCCCCGGTCCCGCCACCGACCCCTCCCTGCTCTCCGGCGTCAGCGAATTCATTGATCGCCGCCTCGGAAAAGGCGTGGTGCTCTGCAAGGACACGCCCAACTTCATCGGCAACCGCATCGGCTCTATGTGGGGCTCGACCACCTTCAAATACGCGATGGAAGATGACTTCACCGTGGAGGAAGTCGACGCGCTTACCGGTTCGCTGATCGGCCTGCCCAACAGCGCCTCGTTCCGCCTGATCGATATCGTCGGCGTCGACGTCTGGTATCACGTCGGCGGCAATCTTTACGGCATGGTGCCGGACGATCCGTGGCGCGACCGCTTCCAGCCGCACGCGGTGATGGAGGAGTTAATGAAGCGCGGCTGGCTCGGCGAAAAAACCGGGCAAGGCTTTTTCAAGCGAGTGGGACCGGCGAAGGAAATTCACGCGCTCAATCTGAAAACGTTCGAATACGCGCCCGCGACGAGACCGAAATTCGCTAGTGTCGAACAGGCCAAGCTGATTGAAGATCTGCCCGCGCGCCTCCGCGCCCTGGTCGCGTCAACCGATAAAGCCGGGACGTTTCTCTGGAAGCTGATGCGGGACTCGATGCTGTACTCGGCCGAGCGTGTGCCGGAGATCTCGGACCGCATCGTCGAAATCGATCGCGCCATGCGCTGGGGCTACGCCCACACGTATGGGCCGTTTGAACTCTGGGACGCGCTGGGCTTTACAGAAACGGCGCGCCGTATGGAGGCCGATGGGCTCGCGCTCCCTGCGTCGATCCTTACGATGCTGTCCCGCGGCGCCAGGAGCTTCTATCGCTCCGCCGATGAAAACCGCCAGCCGCGGACCGATTATTTCGACCTCGGCGCTGGTCACTACGCGCGTTTGGAAGAGCGGCCCGGCGTCGTCTCCATCGCGGACGTCAAGCGCGCCGGCGGCACTGTGAAAAAGAACACCGGCTGCTCGCTGGTGGATTTGGGCGATGGCGTTCTCGGCGTGGAATTCCACAGCAAAATGAACTCGCTGGGTGAGGATCAAATGTCGCTCGTCCAGGGCGCATTCGATGAATGCCGAAAAGGGTTTCAGGCGATTGTCATCGGCAACCAGGGCGAACTCTTCAGCGCCGGCGCGAATCTGATGATGGTGCTGATGCTCGCGCAGGACGAAGAGTTTGACGATCTCAACACCGCCATCCATCAGTTCCAGCAGGGCATGATGTCGATCAAATACGCGCCCGTGCCAGTTGTCGTGGCGGCGCATGGCCGCGCGCTTGGCGGCGGCTGCGAAATGATTTTGCATGGGCCTCGCGTGCAAGTGGCGGCGGAGTTATACGCCGGTCTTGTCGAAACTGGTGTCGGGTTAATCCCCGGCGGCGGCGGCTGCAAGGAGATGATCCTGCGCCACGGCAATCCGAAGGCGGTGTTTGAAACGATCGGGTACGCGAAGGTATCTACCAGTGCCGATGATGCCCGCAAACTCGGCTTCCTCGATGCGGGAGCGGGCGTTACGATGAACGGCGAACGGCTTATCGGAGACGCGAAATCGGCCGCCCTCACTTTGGCGCAGAGCTACAAAACGGCCGCGCCGCGCAATGATATCAAGGTAGCCGGCGCCGGTGGCGTGGCGCTGCTGAAGCAGGGCGCGTGGATCGGGCATCAGGGCGGCTTCATCACTGAATACGATTTAGTTGTTGCCGGCAAACTCGCCCACGTATTATGCGGCGGGCGATTGAGCGGAGAGCAACTGGTGAGCGAACAGTATCTGCTGGATTTGGAGCGGGAAGCTTTCTTAAGCCTCTGCGGCGACGCGCGCACGCAAGCGCGCATGGCGCATATGTTGAAGACCGGCAAGCCGCTGCGGAATTAGGGGAACAGTATGAATAAAGAAGCGATGATCGATAGCCTGAGCACAGCCGGGGAATCTCCATTGGATGCAATCGCCACCCTGCAAAACTTACTGGCTCATCTCCCGTCCGCTGCCCGCGCAACCAGAGAAGCGGTCATCGTCGATTGCGTCCGCACCCCTGTCGGCAAGGCCCCTCGGGGCGCGCTGCGAACGGTGCGCCCGGACGATCTGGCCGCCATCGCCATTCGCGGCCTGATGAGCCGTTACCCCGCCGTCAGCCTCGACATGATTGAAGACGTGATCATGGGCTGCGCCACTCCGGAGGCCGAAAGCGGGCAGAACATCGCGCGCCTGGCCGCTCTCCGCGCCGGGTTGCCGGACACCGTTCCGGCGGTTACCATCAATCGCTTTTGCAGTTCCGGCTTGCAGTCCATCGCGATGGCGGCGGAGAAAATCCGTTCCGGCGGCGCGGATATCGTCATCGCCGGCGGCGTCGAGAGCATGAGCATGTTGCCCTTTGGCTCCACGCGCTTCGCGCCGAATCCGTGGTTCGTCGATAACCGGCCCGAGGTCTACATCAACATGGGTCTCACGGCGGAAAATCTGCAAATACAGTACGGTATTTCGCGCGAGGAGCAGGACGCTTTTTCCTTGCGTTCGCACCAGAACGCACTGGCCGCGCAGGCCGCCGGAAAGTTCGACGACGAACTGATTCCCGTGGAAGCTTCGTTTACTACGGTCGTCAACGGCAAGGCTGTAACGAAGACGACGATGGTCACCAAGGACGAAGGCCCGCGCGCCGATACGACGGCCGAAGCGCTGGCCAAGTTGAAGCCCGTGTTTCACGCCAGAGGCTCGGTGACGGCGGGGAACTCATCGCAAACCAGCGATGGCGCTTCCGTGGCGCTAGTGATGTCGCTGTCGAAGGCGCGGGAATTGGGCTTAAAGCCGAAGGCGCGCTTCGTCAGTTTCGCCGTTGGCGGAGTGCCGCCGGAGATTATGGGAATTGGGCCGAAAGTTGCGATTCCGAAGGCGCTGCGGCTGGCCGGGTTGACGCTGGATCAGATCGGCGTCGTGGAACTGAACGAAGCCTTCGCGGTGCAGGCGTTGGCGGTGATCCGAGAGACCGGATTGGATTTGAATCGCGTCAACGTGAATGGCGGCGCGGTCGCCATGGGCCATCCGCTCGGCTGCACCGGCGCGAAATTAACCGCGACGATACTGCGCGAAATGGAACGCGGGCGGCACCGGTACGGCATGGTGACCATGTGCATTGGCGGCGGCCAGGGCGCGGCGGGCATTTTCGAAAGGATGTAGAGGGAAATGGCAATTGGCGGATCGTTTCTGATCGAGAATTACACCCCGGCGGATGTGTTCACGCCGGAGGATTACAACGACGAGCACCGCGCCATCGCGCGGACGACCGAGGACTTTTTCACGCGCGAAGTGGCCCCGAATCTGGATCGTATCCAGCATCAGGAGCCCGGCGTGGCCATCTCGATTCTGCGCAAGGCGGCGGAGCTTGGCCTCACCGCTGTCAGCGTTCCTGAAGAGTATGGCGGCATGGAAATGGATCTGGTTTCCATGTTGATTGTGGCCGAGGGATTGGCTAAAGACGGCTCCTACGCCGGCTGGCACGGCGCTCATGCCGGCATCGGCACCATGCCGTTGCTTTTGTTCGGCACGCCGGAACAGAAGAAGAAGTATTTGCCGCGTTTGGCGTCAGCGGAACTCGTCGGGGCCTATTGCTTGAGCGAGCCCCACGCGGGCTCCGACGCGCTTTCCGCCAAGACGCGAGCGGATCTGTCGGAAGACGGAACGCACTACGTGTTGAACGGCCAAAAGATGTGGATCACCAATGGCGGCCACGCGGATCTTTATACGGTCTTCGCCAAAGTCGGCGGCGAAAAGTTCACGGCGTTTTTGGTCGAGCGCGCGTTCCCCGGCGTGAAGCCCGGCGCGGAAGAAAAGAAGATGGGCATCAAGGGGTCATCCACAACGCCCGTCTATCTGGACAACGTGAAAGTGCCCGTGGAAAATGTGCTGGGCGAGATTGGGCGTGGACACATTATCGCGTTCAATATTCTGAATCTCGGCCGTCTGAAGTTAGGGCCGTTCGCCACTGGCGGCATGAAAAACGTCCTGCAGATTTCGGCCAAATACGCGAAGCAGCGCATCGCCTTCGGCAAGCCCATCGCCGAGTTTGGGATGATCCAGCAGAAGATCGCCGAAATGGCCGCGCGGATTTTCGTCACCGAGTCGATGAGCGTCCGCATCACCGGCCTGATTGAAAGCAAATTGACCGGCTGGAGCTGGGCGCAGGCCGACGCGCCGCAAGTGCTATTGAAAGCCGTCGAAGAGTTTGCGTCCGAGTGTTCGTTCATCAAAGTGTTCGCTTCGGAAGCGCTGGATTTCGTCGTCGATGAAGGGGTGCAGATCCACGGCGGCTACGGCTATCATCAGGATTATTTGGTGGAGCGCGCTTACCGCGATTCGCGCATCAACCGCATCTTTGAAGGCACCAGCGAGATCAACCGCATGTTGGCGACGGGCATGTTGTTGAAGCGCGCCCAGCGAGGCCAACTGGGCCTGGTGGCCGCAGTGCAGAAGTTGCAAGGCGAACTGCTCGCCGGGCCCCAGGCCTACGATCTGCCAACGGCGGCGAAGAAGGCGACGCTGCTGGCGCTCGGCGTGGCGTATCAGAAATACATGGCGGATTTGGAGAATCAGCAGGAGATTCTGGCGGCGTTGTGCGATATGGCGATGAACGCGTTCGCGATGGAATCGGCCGTGCTGCGCGCGCAGAAAATGGGCGAGCCGGAGACGGTGAAGGCGATGCTGGACGTGTGGCTGCGCGACGCGATGGATGTCGTGGCCGTATCGGGGAGGACTGTGCTGGCGGCATGCGCCGAAGGCGATACGCTGCGAACCCAGATGGCGGCGCTGCGGCGCTTCACGAAGTATGAGCCGGTGGACCGCATCGGCCTGCAACGCAAGGTAGCCGCGCGGATGTTGGCGGCGGAGCGTTTCACCGTTGCTTGAGCAGCGAGTAGTGGTGTTGGTGGGGCTGCCCGCGAGCGGGAAGTCGACGTGGGTCGAAAGCCAGGGCGGCGTGGCGATTTCATCGGACGAATTGCGCCGCTGGCTCCGCGATGATGCGACGGATCAGTCGATACACCGCATCGTCTTCCGGCTGATGCGCGACTTCGTGCGAATGCGGATTTCATTGGGCGCGCCGGTAACATACGTGGACGCGACCAATCTAACGCGGAAACACCGCCGTCCATTTATCAAGATCGCCGAGCACATGGGCTGCGTCTGCGAGGCGGTGTTTTTCGACGTGCCGTTGGAGGAGTGTCTGCGCCGCAACGAGGGGCGCATTCGCAAAGTTCCGGCGGAAGCCATTCGCGCGATGGCGGAGCGGCTGCAGCCGCCGGCGGAATGCGAAGGCTTTCGCTCCGTAACGGCGATTGTCAGGCAGACCTAACGCGAAGAAGCGAGGGAATGCCTCTTATTCGACGCAATTCTCTAACGTCAGCCTCAAAACGGTTGATCAATTGTCTCCACTCCGGAGAGACAAGGAACGACTCGATGTCACTGTCGAGCGACACCTCAGGCATGTACGATGCCATAACTCCCTGTTCCAGCACGCCATCCGCTAGCACGCCTTCCTCGCGAAAAGCCAACACGGGCAATCCGAGTTGGAAACCCATACCGGCCTCGATGTGACACCACGGACTCGTGATCCACTTTCCCGATATATCTCGCTCCGCATGTTGGCCGGATTTGTCTAAAAAAACCGCGGCTCCGCCATCGATCCGATAGCGACGGAGCGCGAACACGAGAACTCCGTTGCACTCAAGCATTAGACGGCGAATGCTTGCCAACGGCACTTCTGTATCGTAGTCGCTGACGCCGAGGGTTCTCGGTTCGAGGTCTCGATCATGAAGATAATCTCGGACCCTTTCGACCAATTGCCGCTGTTGAACGTTGTTGGGCCTGGGATAGCTCAAAAATACCGGGATGGTCACGTCTTGAGTTTATCAGGATCGCGTCGACTGGGTCCGCTCCTGGGATCTGCGGTCAGTAAGCTTGGCCGCGGTTGTCGATATCGATCACCACGACGATATCAGTATCCTCGAGGCTAAAAAACACGCGCCACTTGCCGATGCGCAGCCGAAACTGGCCTTTCAGCGCACCCTTGAGCGCCTTGACATCGCCGCGACCAAACGAGGCCTACTCGTCCAACGCACGAATAATTCGATTCGCGTCGAAGCGGTCCATCCGGGCGAGTTCGCGTTGGGCGGTCTGCTTGTAAACGAGAAGCCGTTTCACAGACCGAGCCGTCGCAACAATTCTCCGTGAGAGATTGTCTCTCCTTCCTCGGCTTGGGCGGCCAAGAGGCGGGCGGTGGTTTCTTCGTCGACGTCCTCTTCAGGAGCTTCCGCCAGGCACCGAGCGAACTCCGCATTGCTGATGGGCTGGGCAGGGTCGAGAAGAGTCAGGAGAGTATACACCTGCTGCGGAGGTAAGGTATCGACAACTTCGTGCAGCCGGTCCACGTCACTCATGTCTCGATGTTACTCCAGCCACAGCCGCAGCGCAAACAACCATGCCACCGCCGGAATCAGCATCACCGCGCCCGCAATCGCCGCCAGACCGAACGGCGAGACGCCTTTGTTGATGAGTGTCCCCGCGCTCGTTGCCGAGTGAGCGAAACGAGACGCACCCAACCGCTTTCGGCCGGCCGCGCCGAGTCTTCTCACGGTAAGCTAAGGGTATGCCGCTTTCCGAGCGAATTGTCGTGGATCCTGAAATCCTCGCTGGCAAGCCTGTGGTCCGGGGGACTCGGCTGGCTGTCGAGTTCATTCTCGAACGCCTCGCCGCCGATCAGTCCGAGGGCGAAATCCTGGCGAATTATCCGGGGCTGACACGTGAGGATATTCTGGCCTGCTTGTCCTTTGCCAGTTACTTGGCCCACGAATACAAGGCTTATCCGATCCCAGCCTGAATGCGCCTGCTTGCTGACGAGAACTTTCCGAGGCCGCTAGTCGAATCGCTCCGGGCAGGCGGACACGATGTCCTGTGGGCCCGAACTGATTGTGCTGGATGGACCGATGTTCGGCTGCTTGAGCTTGCGGAGGTCGAAGCCGTGTGCATGCAGCAACACCGGAAAACATCGCTCCGTACGTTTGGGCACTCCCCTCCGCGTTTGAGCGCTGGGCTGGACACGGCAATCACGCGCGCCACAGCCGCAGCGCAAACAACCATGCCACCGCCGGAATCAACATCACCGCCCCCGTCACCGCCGCCAGCCCGAACGGCGAAACCCCCTGGTCGATGAGTATCCCGGCACTCGTCGACATCACCGCCATCATCGCCACGCTGAAGCCGAACTCCACCGAAAACACGCGTCCGCGGAACTTGTCCTCCGTGTTCAACTGCAGCAGCGTTGTCGAGAACACCCACGTGATCGATGTCCCCGCATGGGCCAGCGCCACGCTCAGCGCCGCCAGCCACGTGTCGCTTGTCAGGCTCAACAACAGATACCCCGCGCTGGCCATCAGGAATCCATAGACGATGGCGGGGCGCATCCGCTCTTCTTTGTGCTTCGCAATATACCCCGCAATCAATGGCCCGCAAATCGCGCCGAAACCGCGCGCGCCCAGCAGCAGACTCATGCCCAGCGTCGCCGATTGATCGGGGCTCAACCCGGGCATCTTTACCGGAAACGCATCGCGCCCCAGGATCGGCAGGATCACCCAGTTCGTCCCGATCAGCCCCAGCCCGGCCTTCACCAGCATGGTCGCCGCCAGCCGCGAGTTGGCTTTCACATACAGAAACCCTTCCAGAATCGGCTTGAAG
>CAMDKT010000092.1 GCA_945900935.1 Candidatus Sulfopaludibacter sp. SbA3
CAACTGTCGCCAAACACACCAAACCAAACAAAATCCTTGACCGATGTCGATCAATATCTCACACTGAAAATGCTTGCGTCGCTACGCTCCGTTCTTGATCGACATCAGATCGGAATGAGTGATCGGCTTCGTCGGAATGGGCACGAAGCCACCACTGCGAACGGACCAAATCACGCTAACTATCTGATTGCACGTATAGGTAGCTGTCGTCCTAAAGTAGCCACATCCTCGGCGGTTCAGTCAGCTACCTCGGGATCGGCGTCAAGGAGATCCTCGCCGAGCGTGCGAAAGAACTCAAGCTGAAGGAAGAATCGGGGGTGGGAGTCACGAGCGTCGATGCTGACAGTCCCGCCGAAAAGGCCGGCCTCAAAGCCGGTGACGCGGTTCTGGAATACCAGGGCAATCGCGTCGAAGGCGCCGAGCAGTCCGTTCGCTTCGTGCGCGAAACGCCCGTCGGGCGTCAAGTTAAATTGAAGATTGTTGGCACCGGAGCCAACCAGACAATGACGGCGTCTATCGGGGCGCGGAAAAGCGGGGTAATTGGCCTGTCGCAGAAGGATCGCGAGCAGATGGAAAAGGAAATGGCCGTTGTCAGGGAGAAGCTCAAGAAGCTCCCCGAAATCCAGATGCCCGATATTCCGCAGGCGTTAATGGGCTGGCGCAGCGGCATGCTCGGCATCGACGGCGAGGCGGTGGAAGACCAACTCGCTGCATTCTTCGGCATGAACGAAGGCGTACTGGTTCGCAGTGTCGCCAAAGACAGGCCAGCCTCCAAGGCCGGTCTGCGAGCCGGTGACGTTATCGTTCGGATCGAGGAGAGTAAGGTTCGCAGTCCGCGCGACATCACAAGGGCCATTCGGGCCGCCAAGAATAAGAAACCCGTCAAGGTCACGCTCTTCCGCCAGAAAGTGGAGATGTCCGTCGACGTTCACGTCGAAGACGATCACCCCGCCTGATCGCGAGGTGTCTCGGTCAGCATACCGCAGGACTTCGAATTCTGACGGCGAATCTCAAACCGCCCGAACCACGGCGCGCTGTACTTTGAGCAGTAGCTCGACTTCGCTCTTCGGGACCCGCAATTCCGAGGCGATCTGATCCGGCCGGTCGCCTCGGCGCGCCAGTCGAATCACCTGTGTCCGCTGGTTCGCGTCGACGCCGACGGAGATCGTTTGCGTCCGCCGCAGAGCCGATAAACACGAGACTTTCTCCTCTACATCCCGTGTCCGGACAGCCCATTCCCCCAGCCGCGTTTCCAGCGAGGCTACCTGTGCCCCGGTTTCGCGCTGTCCTTCGGATTGCCTGCGATCCACTCGCCGCTTTAGGCGGCGCAGATCGCTCGCCAAAGTGATGAACAGATAGAGGAAGGCGCTCATCGCGGCCGAGAGCGTTACATAATATGCGAGCGGGTGTTCTACATTTATTGGCATGATGTTCCTTTTCGAGGACTAATCGAAGGACCGCATCCGTTCCGAGCGGCTGACAATCTGTTGGATCCTGACACCGTAATTGCCCTCGACAACCACGACTTCGCCTCTGGCGATTACACAGTTATTTACAATCACTTCGACCGGTTCGGAGATTGTGCGATTGAGTTCAACGATCGAGCCGGTGCTCAGCTTGATGACGTCTTTGAGGGCAAGGTGGGTCCTGCCGAAGGAGACGCTGACCGGCATCTCCACATCGAGGAGCATATCCATCGTCGGGGGCGGCGGCCCGCTCGGCGCTGGACCGGCCGCGGCTGCGTCCGCGGCGCGTTGCGGGTGGGGCTGGCGCTGCCGCTGCGCCGGGTCCGCAGCCGCCGGAGCGGTTTCTTGTTCGGTCCATTTCTGACGCATCGCGTCCATTACAACTGACTCCACGCGAACAAACAGATCCGCGGAGAAGCCTGTTGGGCTCGTTAGTCGCAGGCATTGCAGTTTTACTCCCGCTCCGCTCGACGCCGGAAGTGCAATCTCAGCGCCCGACTCCAACGAAACCTCCGTCCCGATTTTGCTTGTCAGAAATCGCGCAAGGCCGGACAGGGCCTGCGTGAGAAGTTCGAGGTACGTCGCCTTTACATCGCTTTCTTCCGGTTCTTCAAGGCCAACCGCGACGAGAGCTCGTGTGCCGATCTCGCGCCAGGCCGCGTTGTCCACAGCCACCTGGATAACCGGTTCTTTGTGCAGATTTAGTTTCTGGCTCCAGCACAAAAAGTGGCTGATGTCTCCCGATACCGGCGTGTCGTGCAGACTGGACGGCCACTGCTCGCCCAGCATTCCCTCAAGCGCGAGTGAGAATTGTGTCCCGAGTTGCTCGAGTACTTCCTTCTGGCGTTCTTCCATGACAGGTCTTTCCGGCTACAGCCCGCGGTCCATCGGCCATCTTTTTTCGAGATAAGCGCGAAGCCGCAAAATGGCCTGCGATTTCAACTGAGATACCCGTGATTCATGCAGTTTTACTACTTTGGCGATCTCGCGCAGCGTTAACTCCTCGTGGTAATACAGGCTCAGCACGGTTCTCTCGACGTAGGGCATCTTCTCAATGGCCTGTGCCAGCAATCGCTCCAATTCTGCCCGTTCTACGATGCGCGACGGCCAATGCTCCTCGCTGTCGGAGACGAAGCGCAACAGCTCCCGTCCCTCCTCCTCAGGCGCGTTGCCCTCCAGACTCCCGAGATTTACGCCGCGAACATCAATCAGCCATTCGTGATAATCATCCGTACTCAGTCCGAGCTCACGGGCGATTTCATCCTCGGTGGGCGACCGGTGATTTCGCTGTTCCAGTATCGAGATCGCCGCCTCGATCCTTTTGACGCGCTTACGTTGCTGTCGCGGCGCCCAATCCATCCCGCGCAAACTGTCAAGAATTGCTCCTCGGATTTTGTACTCGGCATACGTCTTCAATTTGACGTTTAACTTTGGATCGAAGTTGTCGATCGCCGCTATCAGTCCGACGATGCCGGTTGAAATCAGGTCGTCGAGACTGACGCTGCCTGGGAGCCGCTCATGGATGCGGCGCGCTATCAGACGGACCTGCGGGAGATGATCGAGGATGATGCTTTCCCGGTCTTGGATGGCTTTCGCACTGGCGGTTTGTGTTTGCATGATGGATCTCCGTTCAGATCCGCGACGCGCCCGCTTTGGCGGCGCTGGCGAGGGGGGGTGTTTCTATGGGCGCGGAGGGTTGTTCCGGCCGGGCGGTAAGTCCGAGAACAGCCGCCGCGAATCGGGACGCATCCGCTTCATCGAGATCTTCGGGTATTCCTGGCCCGGTCGAGACCCAGTCAACCGCCACTCGGCATTCTCTCGCCAATGCCCAGGCCGGACCAAAAAACTCAGTCTCATCAAGGCGCGTGAAGAGAAGGCGCGACGGCGCAAATGCAACATACTGCCGGAGGCGCCGCTTCATTTCCGTGAATCGCAGGTTTGCCGGCAATACCAAATGGCATTCGATCCCTTCGACGCGGTTCACATGTTCGGCCGTTTCCGCCATGACGTCGGCGTGCGCCGTCCCGTACCCTGGGGTGTCAATCAGGATCAGCCCTCGGTGGGCGTTTGCCGCCACAGCCGAATGGAGTCCACCGCTAT
The DNA here is from genome assembly GCA_945900935.1 of Candidatus Sulfopaludibacter sp. SbA3. GTDB lineage: Bacteria > Acidobacteriota > Terriglobia > Bryobacterales > Bryobacteraceae. Next base: position 3,567 of record CAMDKT010000092.1, read on the forward strand.
ACTCGAGGGATTGAAACGGCACTCCCAGCAAGGAACAGAGATGCGCCAGTTGATCCGAAGCGCCGATGCGCAGGTTGTCGATTGACAACACACTCACCGGACGGCCCTGTGAAACACCAAGCCGGAATGCCAGTTTCGCTATCACCGATGTCTTCCCCGCGCCTGTGGGACCCGCGAAGGCGAGGATTCTGGTCGGCTGCAAGTGGTTCGGCTCCGCGTGCGGCCATTCGGCCGTCAAGAGCGGCAGGGCGGACCCTTCCCCCTCGTGGTTATCCGGAACGTCTCTCAATACGTGTCCCTCGAGAATGGGCCGCCATCGCAACAGGAGTTCGTCTGTTGTCGCCAGCGGCACCTCCGATAGGAGCAATTGCGCACGGAGCGAGTTCAACCGCGACCGCGCCGGCGAGAACGGCTCTAGCCGCGTTGTGTCGGGTTGCCTCGCCAGCGCGTCTAGCAGAATAGTCAATTCGCCGCGAAAGCGTTGGAGTTCGGCACTGGACCCAATCGCCGACCGTCTCGGCAACAGCGCCACCTTTGGGGGCGGAGGGGGCGTTACCGGAGCCGCGAATATGACCTCCAGCCGAACCCGGCTGCCCGGCGGTGTTTCCAGCCGTTTGGAGCCGACGAGCATCGCGTCGTCTCCAAGCTCCAATTTGGCCGCTTGCAGAGCTTCCTCCATCGTGTGAACGAAGTAAGACTTTAGTCGCATGATTTGCCTTTACGAGCCCGCCAGTCGCGCGACGCCTTGTGAAACCACTTTGATTCCAGGCGGAATTTCGCTGTGCGATAGGACGGTGAGATTGGGGAGCGCCGACTCGGTCAACTGCCGGAGGAAGAAGCGAGTACCGCTTCCGGTGAGGGTAATGACCGGCCCTTCGGCGCTACCGATTACGGTGCGTATCCGGTCAACGATTTCGTGGATTCGTTTCGGCGCCAAATTCATCGCCGAGTTCGTTTCCGTATGTTCGATCGCCGATTCGATCACAGCTTCAATGGCTGGGTCGATAAGGCATGCATGAAGCTCGTTCGCGGAATTCAGATAGGGGCGGACGACCATCCGCCGGATCGACTGCCGGACGTATTCGGTAAGTAATATGGGGTTCCTGGTGACACCGGCGGCCTCGCCGAGCGCCTCCAGGATAGAGACCGCGTCGCGGATCGAGACCCGCTCCCGAAGGAGATTCTGCAAAACACGCTGCACAGTAGCCAAGGGGAGCAATTTGGGAACCAAATCCTCGACCACTTTGGGGTTTTCTTCGGCGACCCGGTCCAACAGCCGTTTGGCATCCTGACGGGAATAGAGCTCATGGGCATATTCTCTAATCGTTTCAGCAAGATGGGTACCCAGGACGCTCACCCCGTCGACCACTGTGTAGCCGGCATTGCGGGCGTCATCGGCTTGATCCGATGGGATCCATAACGCAGCAATCCCAAATGCGGGCTCCCGAGTTGAAACGCCTTCCAATTTGGGACAGTCACGCGAGGTCGGAATCGCCATATCCATTCCTGAAGGGAGTTCGAATTTACCAATCTCGACTCCCTTTAATCCGATGGTGTACTCACGCGTCTTTAGGTTTAAGTTATCGGTGACCCGGACGGCCGGAACCAGATAGCCGAGGTCGGTGGCAAGTTGGCGCCGGATGCCGGCAATTCGCCGAAGGAGTGGCGAATTTACGCCACCCTCTACAAAACGCACCAGGCCCAGCCCCACCTCGACGGCCAGCGGTTCGACACGCAGCAGCGATTCCAGATTTTCTCTTTGCGGAGTGGGCGTATCTGTCTCAGCGCTCTGTGTGCCAACTATCGCTTTCTGGCGCAACCGCCAGCCAATCGTTCCCGTTCCGGCACCGAGAACCAAAAAGGGAATCGTCGGCAGTCCTGGAAACAACGCCATTGCTCCAAGTACACCGCCCGCTAGAATCAAGGGTTCCGCAACGCTGAAGATCTGTTTCTGAAAGTCGCTTCCAAGGCGGTTTTCCGAACCGGCTCGCGTAATAATCAATGCGCCGCAAACTGAAATCATCAACGCCGGGATTACCGTCACCAAACCATCGCCGATCGTGAGGATCGTGTACGTCTCCAGAGCGCGCTTCAGTTCCATCCCATGTTGAAAAACCCCAATCAAGAATCCCGCCAGGATGTTGATGATCGTGATGATGATGCTGGCCACCGCGTCCCGCTGCGTGAACCTCGAAGCGCCGTCCATCGCCCCGAAGAACTCCGCTTCCGCCGATAGCTGTTTGCGGCGCTGCCTGGCTTCGGCTTCATCGATGAGCCCTGCATTCAGATCCGAGTCGATCGACATCTGTTTGCCGGGCAACGCATCGAGGGTAAAGCGCGCGGTGACTTCCGAAATTCGAACCGCGCCATGGTTGATGACGACGTATTGAATGGCAATCAGCACCAGGAAAATGACGAGGCCGATGACATAGTTGCCCCCAACCACAAAGTTGCCAAATGCCTCGATTACGTCACCGGCCGCCGATGTGCCTTTATTGCCGTCCATCAGAATGAGGCGGGAAGAGGATATATTCAATGCCAGACGGAACAGTGTCATCAAGAGGAGGGCTGTCGGGAAGACGCTAAAATCCACTGGCTTCGCGATGTAGATTGAAACCAATAACAAGATGACGGAGAGCGTGATATTGGCGCTGATCAGCAGGTCCAAAAGCAACGCCGGAATCGGCGCGATCATGAACATGACAATTCCCAACACCCCGAGAGGGACCGACAAGTCACGCCACGGAATCTTGTTCAAGTCCGCCGCTGGTGCTTTTGAGGTCTTCGCCGATGCCGGTCTGCGTCCGCCCTTTCCGGTGCTGACGGGAGGCTGAGACGGGATTTCGGAGGAGCCGGCCGGACTGGATGAGGCTGATGCTGACATTGGCGTTAGGTATGGTTTTCAGAGGAATCAGGCAAACGATTGCCCGGGGAGACGGCCGCCCAGGATACGGTATAGGTATGCGAGAATCTCCGCGACCGCCTTATACAGGTGCGGCGGAATTTCCTGGCCGACCTCGGCGGCCGCGAAGAGTGCGCGTGCCAAAGGAGGGTTTTCTATGATCGGAACCTCACTGGAAATAGCCAGTTCCCGAATCCGCCGGGCAACGTGATTTCGCCCCTTGGCGACGATCTTCGGCGCCGCGCCGGCCGTGAGGTCATAGCGGATCGCGACCGCGTAGTGAGTCGGATTTACGATGACCGCCGACGCCTTCGGGACGTCGGACATCATTCGACGGCGGGACATGTCACGCTGCAAGCGACGGACCTTGGCCTTGATTTGCGGGTTCCCTTCCGACTCTTTGTGTTCTTCCCGGATCTCCTGCTTGCTCATCTTGAGCTTCGTTGCGTACTTCTGGCTCTGCCGGAACCAGTCAAACAGACCCAGGATCAGGAACAGGTATAGAGCCCGTTCAATCAAGTCGCGCAGCGACTGGCCCACTACTATCACTCCTTGGGTCCAGGGCAGCAGAGGCAGGAACAGGAACTGCCGGGAATGCGTCCAGACCAGATAGGCAGCCACACCGAGAAAAACCGGCAAAAGAAGCGCGGAGCGAAAAAATTGCGAGAGGTTCTGGGATGGCATTTCCTGCAGCCGCGACATTGGATTGAGCCGCTGGAGATCTGGTGCGAGTTTTTTGCCGGAAATGCCGAGCCGCGACGCCGCCAACTGTGCTATCAACGCGGTTGCCGACAACGCCAATCCGCTTAGGAGCAGGCTCCCCATCGCCGGGGCCAAACGATTCCGGAAAAGGAAAATGAGTCCTTCCCTTTGCAGGTCCGCTCCGGCGAAGGCGAGATTCACAAAACTCTTTGTATGGTTGGCCGCCTCGTAGAGAAATTCAGAAAAGCCTGACAGCAGAAACATGGCGAACACGATGAATTGCGCGCCGCTGACCAGTTCCTTGGTCGAGATGTAATTGCCATCTTTGCGGGCCCGTTCCAGCCGTCGGGGCGTCGCTTTTTCTGACCGGTTATCGCCGTCACCCATTGTTGCCTCTCGCTCCTATCTCGCACCGGCGGGAATCGCCATCAGGAATTGCATTGTTTCGAGCGAACGCAGTGCCGCCCGTTCAACGGCGCCGGGCAGCAGCGGGGCACCATAGGCTAGAAAGACCATCGAGGCCAACATCTTCAGGGGGAAGCTCAGCGAGAGCATTTGCAGTTGCGGCTGCATCCGGCTGAGCAGCGCCAGCGCCGTGTCAATGATCAGCAAGATCGCCACGACCGGAAGCGAACACCGGATTGCATCGATGAATAACTGAGGAAAGAGCGCCATCACCGCGGCAACATGCTGCGTCGAGATCGTCCATTGCCCAGGCGGCACCGTCTGCACGCCGAGCAAAAGGAACCGGAACAACACGGTGTCGAACCCAAACGCGAGAAAAAGCAGCGACGACCCCAGGGTGAACAACACCTGGAGAATGGCGGAGTCCGCGTTGCTGGTTGGATCGATGGTCGACGCATAAGAGAAGCCAGCCTGCAATCCGATAATCTGCGTTCCTAATTGAATGCCCTCTTGAATTAACGCGACACAAAGCCCGAGCCCGATTCCCAATGCCGCCTCACTCCAGGCCGTCCGCAAGATATCGCCCACGGAGAGCAGCGGCGTTTCGACGGTGGTCGTCCATGGCAGAACTAATACCGTGAAGAGAACCGCGAGCGTAAGGCGGTGTAGTTCGAATCCGGTTTTTATTCCCGGGATCGGAAGGAATGTCAACACGCCGGCCATCCGGCAGAGAACCAGCCCGAAATTCAACAGGACGCCGAATGGAATCAGGAGTTCGGTGGACGGAAAGGCACCCGTTACGCTGATGCCGTTAGTGGGCATACCGGCCTAAATCCCCGAATATCCCGATCGTGTATTCCATCAGCCGGGTTAGCATCCAGGGCAGGAACAGGAAGAGCGCGGCCAGAAACGCCGCCAGACGCGGGACCGAACCAAATGCCGAGTCCTGAATGGAAGTTACGATCTGGATCAGACTGATCAAGGCACCGGCGACAAATCCGACCAGCAATAGCGGGAGCGCCAGCCAGAACGTTTGCATCAATGCCAGCCTTACGATTTCTGAAACGGTTTGGGGAGTCATGACGTTAGTAAAAGGACCTCACTAATGAACCGGCGACGAGGTTCCAGCCATCGACGAGAACGAAGAGCAAAATCTTAAATGGTGAAGAGACCATGGCTGGTGGAAGCTGCACGATACCGACGCTCAAAGTCACCGACGCAACCAATAGATCAATCACCAGAAACGGAAGGAACAGCATCGCGCCGATCTGAAAACCGGTCTTAAGCTCGCTCAATACGTACGCGGGCATCAGGATTCGAAATTCGAGTTCTCCAGCCGTCGCCGGTGCCGGGGTATGGGAGACTTCCAGGAGCATTTGCACGTCCTTTTCGCGGACGTATTTCACCAGGAAGCCGCGTATGGGTTCCAGCCCCTTCTTCAGTGCCGCGTCGCTGGCCAGCGTCTGCTTCTCGTAGGGCAGCCAGCCATCTTCATAGGATTTCTGGAGAGTCGGCTGCATAACCATGAAGGTTAAAAAGAGCGCCAAGCCAATGAGGACCGGGTTGGACGGAGTCGACTGGGTTCCGATCGCCTGCCGCAGAAAATGCAGCACCAGGGTGATCCGCAGGAACGGCGTGACCGACATGACCAGAACAGGGAGCAGCGTCAACCCGCTCATGAGCAACACGATTTGCATCGGCACACCGAGAGTGTTTTGCTGCGTATTGACAACTGGGGCGGCGGCGCGGGTCGCGGCTGTCAACAAGTCCGCCGGCGCGCCGAGCAAGCCCGCCGCGGCGGCAGCCCACAGCAGAGCTTGAAGCATCAGTGAGCCCATGCGCTACTCACTTCCGCGTCAACCTGGGCTTCATTTACAGGCTTCGTGGCAACCAAGGTGCATGGCTGGCTTCCCGTCGCGATCAACATTTCCCGTCCATCCCACTGCACCACGACAAGCTGGCAGCCATTCGCGATTGAAACCCGCTGCCGCACCTGGACCCGCGCGGCTGGGATCGCAGTTCCTCGAAATCGCCGCAATGCCTGTAGGGTCAGCCAAAGAAGGCCAAGGGTCCCGAAGATCGCCGCGACTTGGATTGCGTGTTCCATTTAAGTAGTTACTCCTCGATATTAAAGTCTGTGATTCGAACGCCCATGGAGGACTCGATAATGACGATTTCTCCGAAGGCCAGCAAAGCGCCGCCAACGATAAGGTCGAGGTTCTCGCCAGCGGATCGGTTCATTTTGATAACGTGCCCTTTGTCGAGCGCTAGGATGTCTCGAACCGCCATCACCTTTCGGTCCAACTCGACGAGTACGTCCAGCGGGAGATCGCTAAAGTGGGCAATTTCGTCAATAATTTTCATACGGCGCTCCCGCTACCTCTTGAGATTGATCGTTTCCTGGCTTAACTCGTCGACCGTGGTAATGACCCGTGCATTGGCCTGGTATCCGCGCTGTAGGATGATCAGGTTAGTGAACTCCCTGGCGATGTCGACAGTGGAACTCTCAATGGCGCCGCCAAGAATTGTCCCGCGTCCGCCGGCACCGGGGAGTCCCACAGCGGGCAGAGCCGAACGGCCGCTTAACTGGTAGGAATTATTGCCCACCGCCAACAGCGACTCGGGATTTCGAATCGCCGCCATCGCCAGTTGCCCGACGATGACTTGCTCTCCGTTGGAATACTGAGCCAGTACCGATCCCGCCGCCCCGAGCCCCACGCGGATTAACTGCGCGGCCGCGTTACCGTCTTGTCCGATGGCTGAAATCGCCGACGTTTGGGCGAACTGAGTCAGTCGCGGATTGGCCCCGTTATAGAGACTCCACGTCACGGCCATGTCGGCCGCGCCGCTGTTCAGCCCTGCAATCGTCAACGCGGGAAAGGGACCTGTAACAGGCGGATTGACGAGTCGGCCCGATGAGTCAAAATTGATGAGCCCCGTCGCTGGGGTTACGGGCGAGGCGACATCGCCGTTGGGTACGCTGATCGAGTACGCCCACTCACCGGACGCCGCCGTCTTCGTAAAGTTGGCGGTGATAATGTGAGAAACACCCAAACTGTCGTACACCTCAATCGATCCGGCGAAGGTGTCCGCCGGCGGACCGGCGGTGGCTGCGGCGTTCAGATTCAGGTCGAGGGAAATCGTCTGGGTGGGCGCCGCCGGCCGCAAGGTGCCGACAGGAATAGTGATGTCGCCAATGGGGCCGCTCGTGTTGACGTTTCCGGTGGCGCTCACCCATCCTTGAACCCTTTCGCCGGTCGCCGTCAGCAAGACGCCGTTCTTGCTGACCTGCAAGTTACCGCCGCGTCCATAGACGGTCCCTCCGTTGGCGTTTCGCAGGACCAGGAACCCGTCGCCCTGGATCGCCGCGTCGAGGGGGCCGTTGCTCGTCTGTATCGCTCCTTGCGAGAATTGGCGCAGCGTCAGCGGACGGGCGACGCCGAACCCGACCTGTGTTTCGCCGAGTCCAGCGCCCAGTGACTGCGTCACCAGATCGTAAAACGAGACGACGCTAGCCTTGAAGCCTGGTGTATTCAAGTTGGCCAGATTATTACCCACGACATCGATCGCCGTGGAGTGCGCGCCGAGTGCTGAGAGTGCAGTGGAAAAGGAAGTAAACATAAGTGCTCCGAATAATTTAGGAAAGAATCGACTTCGGTTGCGAGGGCTCGCTCGCCAGCGACGCGCGAATGGCACGCAAGTCCTCGCGCATGCCGAGCATCTGCTCCATCTCCGTGAACTGCGAGAGTTGCGATAGAAACTGGGTGCCATCGGCGGGGTTCAACGGGTTCTGGTGCTTTATCTGCGCGACTAACAGTTGCAGAAAGTTCTCCTTCGTCGCGACGCTGTTTCCAGCGGTAGGCAGTGCAATTGCCGTGCCGGTAGCGGCGCTCTTTGCGCCAATGGCCATGGGGTTCATCGAACTGCTCCTTGTTGCTGTGAATTGCCGGGGATTTCCAATTGGCTCTGCAGGTCGAACTGTTCGCCATGCAGGCTTCGCATTTGCCGCCGGAGGTAGAAGGCCTGCTGTTGGCGCTCCTGGTTCTTCCGTTGCTGTTCGCCGGCGTTCTGGAAGGGTTGTTGGCCGTTATCGCCGCCCGCCGTCTCCGTCGCGGCGAGCGGCTTCTCTTTCAAATGTTCGATCATCATCGGAGCGCTCTCGTCGATCCGGTCGATGGATCTTTTCGACGCCGCGTACCCCTGCTCCGCCAGCGACTGTAACAGCGGTTGCATCCGATCGTTATCCAACGGCACCGCGCCGCTGTCCCAGGAGCGGAGCCGCACATTCACTTGGTCGCCGCGTTGCGATACGGCGAGGCGCAGTGGCGCAGCGCCCGCCGGTACCGGAACGTCTACATACAGGGTCGCGATCTGGGCCGGGCGCAATGGACGAGCGGGTTCGAACGCAACGCCGCCAACGGCGAGGTCCCCGGCCTTTTCCGGCGGAGAGGCCGTCATCGGCTTGAATTCGACCGCGGCATTTCCTTGCGGCATGGCCTCCGGTACCCCGACTTCGAAATTTCCCGCCGGGGTATGATTAGCGGTTCGCATTACCGGTTCCTCCGGCTTCGGCGACGCGGAGCGCTCGGCTAGAGCATCCGGCGCTGGCTGCGACGATTGCTTTTGGTCCGTGCGCCGAACTGGGGATCGCTCGTCCGGTTGCTGTTGGCGGCTTTCGGTTTCAGAGTCGCCCTGCCGCATTGCCGTCTCCAGCATCGCTCCACGCGATTGTCTTTCGACCGGAATTGCTTCGCCAGGCGGTAATGCCGGTGGCTCGGGCGAATTCTCCGCCACCACGAATTCGGCGGCCCAGATCAACTCACCCTTATCTAGTTGCGGCGTTTGCGGCTGTGGCGGCGGCTCGGCTCGGCGTAGAAACTCCACCGGACCGGGCGGTGCCGGAAGCGTGCTGTTCGCGGCTGCCATCGGCTCCGCAGGCGAGAGCAGGTCTTGAAACGCAGGGACCGGCGGCAACAACGTCAGCCACTGTACCTGGCATTGCGCCGCCGGGACCTCAGAAGCATTTTCCAGACTCTCCACTCCCGACTCAATCAGGGCTTGGGTCTGACTCAGCCAGGTGAGGAGCCAATCTACCCCCAAAGACGAAGCGTCATCGGCGGCAGCGGCAGCGGCGTCCGGGACTGCGGCAACATTTTGCGAAGGGGGCAAGCCAATCAGCGAATCCGGAGAGGGTGAGGAAATCGGCGACACGCAGTCAGCTATGCAGATGGGTGGCCAAAATGCGAAACACGGCAAACGCCTCATAATCAATCGCGATGCGCCGGCCGCTGTCCCATTCCGGTGTCAGGAAAGTGCCGAAATGGAATGCTGTGTTAGAAAATTGCCGGTTTGAAACACGAAAACTGCCAAAATAGGCCGAATCCAGCGCAAAACCGGTTGGCATGCGGCGTGCAAAGAGCGAGGTAGCTTTATGGACGCAATCGGCATCGCAGCAGCCAGTGGACTCCGGGCACGCATGGAGAGTCTCGACATTCTCGCCAACAACTTGGCCAATGCCGGAACCGCCGGCTATAAAGCAGACCGCGAACGATACACCACTTATTGGGCCGCCGAGTCGACTTCCGCCCTCGATGCGGGACGGGGCGGCGCCGGCGTCTCGCCCGTTATCGAGCGGAATTGGATCGACTTCACACAAGGCGCGCTCACCCGTACCGGTGTGCCGACCCATCTGGCCGTTACAGGACCCGGCTTCCTTACCGTGAAGCGC
>CAMDKT010000093.1 GCA_945900935.1 Candidatus Sulfopaludibacter sp. SbA3
AGGAGCGCAACGACCGCAAGCCGGTGGCGAATATACTGCACCGGGGCATGTACGACGCGCCCAGGGAAGAAGTGCCTGCGAATGTGCCGGCGGTGTTGCCGGGGATGGACGCGGGATTGCCGCGGAACCGTTTGGGGCTGGCGAAATGGCTTGTCGATCCCGCGAATCCGCTGGTGGCGCGGGTGGCGATTAACCGGTTTTGGCAAGAGGTTTTTGGGACCGGGATTGTGAAGACGGCGGAGGATTTTGGATCGCAGGGGACGCCGCCATCGCATCCGGAGTTGCTGGATTGGCTGGCCGTGGAATTTCGCGAATCGGGCTGGAATGTGAAGGGGATGTTGAGGCTGATGGTGACGTCGGCGGCGTACCGGCAGGCGGCGGTGACGACTCCGGAGAAGGGGAAGCGCGACCCGGAGAACCGGCTGCTGTCGCGCGGGCCGCGGTTCCGGATGGATGGCGAAGTGGTGCGGGATTCTGCGTTGTCGGCGGGCGGGTTGTTGGATGCGGCAATCGGCGGGGCGAGCGTGAAGCCGTACCAGCCGGAAGGCGTGTGGGAGGCGGTGGCGATGAACGGCAGCAACACCAAGTTCTATTCGCGCGACGGGGGGTTGAATCTGTATCGCCGGAGCCTGTACACGTTCTGGAAGCGGAGCGCGCCGCCGGCGTCGATGGAGTTGTTCAACGCGCCGACGCGGGAGAACTGCACGGTGCGGCGGGAGCGGACGAACACGCCGTTGCAGGCGTTGACGACGATGAACGACCCGCAGTTTGTGGAGGCGTCGCGGGCGTTGGCGGAGCGGGCGCTGCTCGCCGGCGGCGGATTTGACCGGCAGCTTGATTTCGTATCGATGCGGGCGCTGGCGCGACCGTTTCGGGCGGAGGAGCGGGCCGTGTTGCGGCGGGCTTATACCGACTTGCAAGCTCATTATGAGCGTCATTTGAGCGAGGCGGGTAAGTTGATTCGCGTGGGTGAATCGAAACCGGATGCCTCGCTGCCGGCGGCGGAGTTTGCGGCCTGGACAATGCTGGCGAGTAATGTGTTGAATCTGGACGAGGCATTGAATAAGTAATTTATGCACCCTTGTGACGAAGCAGTTTTAGCGGAGACGAGACGGCAGTTCTTCGGGCGCGGCGCGCGAGGGCTGGGGGCGTTGGCCTTGGCGTCGGCGGCCAATGGAGCGGCGGCGCTGCCGCACTTTGCGCCGAAGGCGAAGCGGTGTATTTATTTGCACATGGTGGGCGCCCCGCCGCAGCAGGATTTGCTGGATTATAAGCCGAAAATGGACGATTGGTACGACAAGGATTTGCCCGCGTCGATCCGGCAGGGGCAGCGGCTGACCACAATGACATCGGGGCAGAGCCGGTTCCCCATCGCGCCGTCGAAGTTCAAGTTCGCGCAGCATGGGAAGAACGGGGCGTGGGTTTCCGAGTTACTGCCGAATATGGCAAAGATGACGGACGACTTAGCGATTATCCGGTCCATGCATACCGAGGCGATCAATCATGAGCCGGCCATTACCTTCATTCAGACGGGTAACATGAACGCGGGCAAACCGTGTATCGGGTCGTGGGTATCGTACGGGTTGGGGAGCATGAATCAGGAGTTGCCGTCGTTCGTGGTTTTGAACGCGACGCACTCGAATCCGAAGGCGCCAGTGCAGGCGATTTCGGCGCGGTTGTGGAGCGCCGGATTTCTGTCGGCGCAGTACGCGGGCGTGCCTCTGCGCGCGGGCGGCGACCCGGTGCTGTATATCAACAATCCGGACGGCGTGAACGCGAAAGTGCGGCGGCGGATGTTGGACTCCCTCGGCGAGTTGAACCAGATGCAGTTTCAACAGTTAGGCGATCCGGAGACGCAGAGCCGGATAGCTCAATATGAGATGGCGTTTCGGATGCAGACGTCGGTGCCGGAGTTGACGGATTTGTCGAAGGAGACAGAGGCGACTTACTCAATGTACGGGGAAGACGCGAAGAAGGCAGGGACATTCGCCCATAGCTGTTTGATGGCGCGGCGGCTGGCCGAGCGCGGCGTGCGGTTCGTGCAAATCTATCATCGCGGGTGGGATGTCCATGGGGACTTACCCGAAATTCTGCCGAGCCAATGTCAGGACGTGGACCGGGCGGCGTGGGCGCTGGTACAGGATTTGAAGCAGCGTGGAATGTTGGACGACACGCTGGTCATCTGGGGCGGAGAGTTCGGACGGACGGTGTATTCGCAGGGTAAGTTGTCGGCGGCGAGTTATGGGCGGGATCATCATCCGCGATGTTTCAGTTTGTGGATGGCTGGCGGGGGAGTGAAGGGCGGCGTGGTGCATGGGGAGACCGATGAATTTTCCTATAACATCGTGCGCGATCCGGTGCATGTGCGGGACTTCCAGGCGACGCTGCTGCACTTATTCGGCGTTGATCACGCGCGGTTCACTTACATGTATCAGGGGCTGGATCAGAAACTGACGGGCGTGGAAGCGGCGGCGGTGGTGAAGGCGCTGTTGGCTTAGGTTACCGGAAGGCCGGCGGTCTTCCAGGCGTCGAAGCCGCCGATTAGATTCGCAATATTCTGAAAGCCTGCGCGGCGCAGCACGCTGGATGCGATGGAACTGCGGTAGCCCCCCTTGCAATGCACGACCAGAAGTTTGCCGCCGTCCAATTCGCCGGTTCGCGATGCCAGCTCCCTGATCGGGATGTCAACAGAATCGGGAATCGCGCCCGTGCTCCTTTCGGCGGGTTCGCGGACATCGATGACTTCGATCTGTCCAGGCTCTTTTTCCTGCAATTCGACGAAATCCTGAGCCGTGATCTGGGGGATGTACTCGAGTTCGAAACCGCCTTTGATCCAGCCGGTGACGTTTTCCACGCCGACGCGCGCGAGGCGCAACTGGGATTCGCGGACGTGTTCCGCGTCTTCTCCGGCGATGATCAGGCGTGTATCCAAGCCGATGATCCGAGCCGTCCAGGAAGCGTACTGGCCGGAGAGGGCAATGTGAATGGATCCGGGAACGTGGGCGACAGCGAATTCCATGGCGGGCCGCGTGTCGACCACCACCGCGCCCTGCTTGACCAGCTCCAGCACCTCGGGCGCGGTTAACGCAACCAGCGGCGGATTTGGCGAGCAGGGCGTAGTTGGTCCACCGCTGTTGACCGATGGTGGACGAGCCTTCCGCGCTCATCTGGCGGCCGCAAAGAGAGCCTGCGCCGTGGGCCGGGTAGATCACCGTGTCGTCCGGAAGCGTGAGGAGCTTTTCGTGAATGCTCGTGTATAAAATGGCGGCGAGTTCCTGCGGCGTGTGGGTTGGGGAGAGGTCCGGCCGGTCCGGCTGGCCGAAATCGGTCATGATGACGCAGATACTTTCGAGGGTATGTCCGGGCGTTTGCACGAAGCGGAAGCCGCATTGGCCGAAGCGGATTTCATCGCCGTCCTTGACGTCGACGTGCGGGAAGTGTACGCCGGATCCGCTGCCGAGGTAGATCTTCGCTCCGGTGCGGCCGGCCAGGTTCGTGATGGCCGGAGACGAAGTCGGCATGGAGGCGCGTCTCGATAATGTGTTCGATTTTCCACCCGTTGTGCGCGGCCGCTTCCACGTAGATATCGACGTCCCGTTGGGGATCGATGACGGCGGCGATCCCCTCCGAGGCGACGATATAGGAGGCATGCGCCAGGCATCCCAGATACATGCGCTCGACTTGTACGGGTTCTTCGCTGTTTCATGTGGGTAGGAGAGCCGCCTTAAGTTCGCCAGCGCCGAAGTAGCTGATAGTGGCAAGACCATTCGGCCCGCAAGACCGGCCGTGGAAATGGCGGGCGGTGGAAAGCGAGGAAAACCAAGAGCCTTCGGCACTCCCTCACGCCCCTCATCCATTTGACTCCTACCGATTGGCCGCCTTCGCAATCGTCAATCAGGCCTTGCGGATGTCGTAGCGGATATCAGCGATCTGCGCGCCGGCCACTTCGATCTTGCTCAAGTCGCGCGAGCCCACGCCCAGTCGCTCGGCCAGCTCCAGCGTATTGTCGCAATTTTCAAACGGTGCCACGCCGCGCTTGGCCATCGGGTCAAAACCCAGAACCGCCGTCGCCACCGCATCCGTGCAAACCGCGTTCGTCCCCGCGATTATCACGCCCGGACTGCACCGCCGTGTACCGCGAATCCATGGCCCTTCGCCGCCCGCCATGGACTCCACGCCTTCAATGATCGCCAAATCAATGGGCCGCGCCGCGCACAGATCGGCGACCACGCGCGGAACACGATAGCCCCCGTGCCTCGGCGAGTCCGGATGCAGTTCCTGCGGCGCGCTCAACGACGGCTTTCTCGACCCGGAATGAATCACCGATCCCCGGCCGCCGGAGGGCGCCAAGCTCGGCTCTTTCTCACCCGCGCCATCGCCGTAAATCGTACACGGCGTGATCCCGAAACAGTTCTTCATCGACAACGTCACGCCCGCCGTGGCATGTTCTTTCATCTTCGCGATCGATACGAAAACGTCGCAATCGGCGTAGCTGTGGTTCAAATCGTAGGCCGGAAACATGTGACCGCCGTTAGGCACTTTGAAGCGCGAATACTGCTTGCCGTTACCCAGATAATTCGTGTTTTCAAACTCCACCAGTTTTGCCGCGTTCAAGATCATCGACGGATCCCAATTGGCCTCCATCATGTACTCTTCCAGCGGATCGGTGGTCGACCACGGGCTCTCCAAAATGCGAATCCGTTTGGCCCCCGCTTCGTTCATCAAATGCAGCGTCATTCCGATCACACGCGGATGCGTCCAGTGCGCCAGTTCCGTCGGCGAATGGCCCAGCCGCTGCGAAGGCCGCCCCGTCAAATTCACTTTGATCGCCACGGTCTTGTTGTTGACGATACGCCCCAACCCGCCAATCGCATCGAACAACCGCCGCATCGTCGGCTCCAGGCCCGCGCCGTACGTTCGGCAACGCTGAATCGCCACCGGAGCAATCGGCGCAGCCACGGCCGCCATCGCCGTTCCAGCCAGTAATTCGCGCCTCGTGATCACTACTATCCCTCCAGCTCAATCGCCGCGTAAACTCCCAGCGGAGGCAGCGCTATCTCTATTCCACCATTGGACGCCCGCGTCTTCAAAGCCGTCTGTTTTTCAAATGTGCTAAGCACCGCCGACTTCCACGGCCGCGCCAGCCAAATCGACGTGTCGTCGGAACTTGGGTTCCCCGCGTAGTTGATCAACTGCGCCACGCCACGCTTGCCCCCTTTCTCGGCCAGATAGTGGCAGTTGATCGAACCCGCATTCCACAGCCGCATCACGTCGCGCTTCCGCGTAAGCGCCAAATGAACCGCGCTCACCGCCGCATAGACATCGTCCCAACCCCCGGCCGGTTCGATCCACTTGCCTCCCCCTCGAATCCACGCGCTGTACTTCTCCCGAGGCGCCGGTCGCTTCGATGCCCACACCGCCGCCCGCAAATCACCGGGATCGCCGATTCGATACCCCACTTGCCGCCGCGCCAACAGGTTCAACGCCTCCTCGCCAATCAACGCATCTTCACCTGTAAATGAACCGATCACCGCCAACTCCGCCACCGGCTCCCACGTTCGCCACTCGGCATGGGCTTCGAAGAACCGCAACGCCGCCAGCACCACAGCCCAAGTCTCCGGCGAATGCGTGACAACCCATGACGCGCCATACGCCATCGCTTCAGCCAAGGCCAATAGCGCCGAACCGCCGGCCACCGGCTTCGTGTCCAGAACCACCGGTTTCGACGCATCCAAATACTGGGCGAGCCGAATCAGCCATCCATTGGCGTTGATCCACGGCGCGCCGGTGGGTCCGGACTCCGCGTTCCCGCCGCGACCCATCCGGACAGACGGCCACAGGGCGCACTTGGGGATCTGCGCGCCCTGCAATGCCGACATTCCCTCGCCTCCGCCAAACAGGCAATTTAACGGTGCCAGTTCGCCCGCTGGCAACTTGCCGGTCCAGCGGAGCGGAAGCGGAATCGACGGGGGCATTACCCTTCCATTTTTAGCATCTGTATCAGCGCTTGGATATAGCCAAAGCAAAACGCGAAGGATTTCGCTCCGCGCGTATCGCCGCCAACGTGCGGAACATGGTCGGGCATGATCATTCCGTCAAAGCCCACTTCCTTGTACGTGCGAAGCGCTTCGATCATGTTCACATCGCCGTTGTCGGGAAACGTCTCGCGGAAGTCGCCGATCTTGCCTTCAATATTGCGGAAATGCACCATGAAAATCTTCTTCCGCGAACCGAAGTAGCGGATCACGTCATGGATTTCTTTGTTCGGATTTTCCAGGCCCTCGCAAACCGTGCCCTGGCAGAAATTCAATCCGTGATACGGATTCTCTTTGATGCTGATGAACCGTTTTAACCCTTCCACGCGCCCCAGCACCGGCACCACGCCGCGCCATTTCTTCCCGTTCGGCATGCCCGGATCGTTGGGATGGCAGGCGATCCGAACTTTGTACTCCGCAGCCACGGGAACCACGCGCTCCAGGAAATACGTGATGCGTTCCCAGTAGGCGTCCGGATCTACGGGCCCGGCTTCGGTCAACGGCGGTTCCTGCACGCCGGTCGCGTACTTAAACGTGCTGTAATCGGCACCGCCGCGGCCCTTCGTGGTTGGCGTCCGCACCACGCCCAGGATCGACATGTTGTATTTCGCCGCCGGAATTCCCGCCTTGGCGCAGTTGCGAATAATCTGGCAGATATCGTCAATCGCCTTATCGCGCTCCCCTGCCTTGCCCATCATGATCGATGGATACTCGGCCCGCGCTACGGGAGACGAGCTCAACGGCAACGGAACCATATCGAGCTTGATGCCATGCTTCTCCACGCGCTCGCGCAGTTGAATCAGTGCTTCCGCGCTGAATTTCTCGTCCAATTTGCGCGATGGCAACGTGCTGCAAATGTTGTTCACGCCCCAGGCGGCGAATGCCACCAGGTCCTCGTCGGCATGGGAATTTTGGGTGCCGACTTTCATCAGCGTCGGCTTCCCGGCGCTTTTCGCCTTGGCTGGCGCCCCTTGGACTTCTAATGCTGCGGTAGCGGCCAAAGCCGCGGATTGGAATACGTCTCTGCGTCTCATAGTTATGAATGTTATTTCACGGCTTAGGACCGGACGTCAAGCCCGCGAAGTTTTTCGAGCTCAAAATCAGTGCCCCGAACGGCGGCTTGAAACCAGGACGGCGGAACTTGGGCGATGCCTTTGGTTAGATCGGGGAGGCCGTTCGTCATCTGAATAATCAGCGTGGGTTGCGAAACTCCACCCTTGTCCGCTTTCTTCCGGGGATTGCTATAGACCGACAGCGTATCGATGTTCCCCCTGCGATTCTCTTCGAAGGCCGTCACCAGAAAGCGCATTCCGCGTTCGTAAATCTCGCGAAGGCTGCCTTCAGAGGCTGAGTGCCCGCCCGCGTCGGCTCGAATTTTGACTCTTTCGATGTGCTCCTCGACGGGTCCGGCGGCGACAAATATCATCTCAACCTGAAATCCGTTCGCCTTGGCTCGGCGCGCCTGTTCAAAGGTGATTTCACGCAACGTGGTCTCGAAGGCGAAGGACTTTCTGGCGGCGATGTTGTCTCCAATGAAATTTTGCAACGCGATGCCGCCGAGGAGTCGAATGTCCGGGGGAATTCCAACATAAACAGGCTCCTGCCGGCCCAATCGCTGGCCGTTCAAGGCGGCACAATAGTCGTCGGTGCCGAACGGGGCGGCGCCGTCGACCTGATAGATGGAAAAGAGGGAACTCTTGCCTCCTCCCGACGGACCCCCGGCGATGACCATGCGCGGCGCTGTCATTTCGTGGCCGCTCTATTGTTCGACGCTGGAATTTGGATCCAGCATGTCTGGCGGCGTGTGGGTCGCGATCCGGTTGCCGTCCTCGTCAATGATCCCCATCGCATACAATTCGCGAAGACGCGCGTTGGTCCTCGCGACTCCCTTCGCAATCCAGGCGTCCATGAAGGCGGCATGCTCAATCGGATCATCCAGATTCATCGCATTGATGTCGAGCGGATTTTTGGTGACTGTGGCCATGGCGTACTTTCAGTATGCTCCCAGAAAACAGCGGGCGCAATCGCCCCGTGATAGCATCGAAAAACCCATGAACCGCCGCAGCTTTCTCAGCGCCATCGCCGCCCCTTTATTCGCCCAACAGCCCCGCGGCAAATTCAACGTCCTCTTCATCGCCGTCGACGACCTGAAACCCGCCATCGGCTGCTACGGCGACGCCCTCGCCATCACGCCCAATATTGACCGGCTCGCCGCGCGGTCCCTCCGCTTCTCTCGCGCCTATTGCCAACAGGCCGTCTGCAGCCCCACGCGCACTTCCCTGCTCCTCGGCCGCCGTCCCGACACCACCAAAATTTACGATCTCGAACACCACTTCCGCGGCGTCCTGCCCGATGTCGTCACCCTCCCTCAGCACTTCAAAAACAACGGCTACGTCACCGCTTCGCTCAGCAAAATCTGGCACGGCGGCCTGGAAGACGGACGCTCCAATACCATTCCCCATTGGGTCCCGCAAAGCCCCGCGGCTTGGGGAACCGTCGAAAACGCGCTCTGGCAAACCCGCCGCGAAACCAAGGTTATGGCCGACGGCTGGCGCGCCGACACGCAAGCCCAACGCGACCAAAAACAAAAAAAGAAGAAAGCCGCCCGCGGTCCCGTCTGGGCCTCTCCTGATGTCCCCGATAACGGCCTCGGTGACGGAAAAACCGCCGATATGGCCATAAAAGCCATCGAAACGCTAAAAAACGATCGCTTCTTCCTCATGACCGGCTTCCTCAAGCCGCATCTCCCTTTCATCGCTCCAAAAAAATACTTCGATCTCCACAAACCCGAAAAGTTTACGCTCGCAAAATTCCAGAAAGCCCCCGTCGGCTCCCCCGCATTTGCACTCCACGCCAACGGCGAACTTCGCGGCTACGATCTGGTCCCCAAGGACGGCCCCATCCCGGACGCGCTCCAAAAAGATCTCCTTCGCGCTTACTACGCCTGCGCCTCCTACACCGACGCGCAGATCGGCAAGCTCCTCGACGCTCTCGACAAAAACGGCCTCGCCAATAACACCATCGTCATCCTCTGGGGCGATCACGGCTGGCACCTGGGCGATCACGGCCTCTGGCATAAACACACCAATTTCGAACAAGCCACGCGCGTTCCCCTCTTCATCCACGTTCCCGGACAGAAGAACCCAGGACGCGCCACCGCCGGCCTCACTGAGTACGTCGACATCTTCCCCACCCTCACGGAACTCGCCGGACTCCCCCCCTCAACCGGCCTCGAAGGCATCAGCTTCGCGCCGCTTATCGACAATCCCGACCGCCCCTGGAAACAAGCCGCGTTCAGCCAGTACCCGCGCCCGGGCTTGATGGGCTACTCGATGCGCACCGAACGCTACCGCCTGACGCTTTGGCTCTCCAGAGACGGCAATAAGGAAATGGACGCTGAACTCTTCGACTACGAAACGGATCCGGACGAAACCGAAAACCTCGCCAAATCCGCAAGCCACGCGCAAACAATGAAGGACCTCCGGGCCCAATTCGCCAAAGGCTGGCGCGGCGCGCTCCCACGCTAAACCGCTTGACGGCGGGCGTATACTGGACGGGACTATATGGACATTCTACTTGGTGCTTTCCTTGGCGCCGCACTTTGGTTTCTCGTGCGGTGCGTCCTGCTGGGCTTCTTTACCGTCGATCAAAGCGAGCGCGCGGTGAAGGTCAGCTTCGGCCGCGCCGAAAGACTCAGCGGCACCACACTGCAAACCCCGGTTGCGGAATTCCTCCGCCCCGATGAGCGCGAACGCTACGACTATCCGCAAGTCCGCGTCATCCCTCCCGGCGGTCCGTATTTCAAGATGCCGTGGCAGAAAATTCACAAAGTCTCCATCGCCACCATGACGGTCAATATGGCGCTCGACCTCGAAGATCCCACCGCCAATGAAGGCGGCGCCAGACTCGGCGCGGTCACCAAGGATCAACTCAACACCGGCCTCACCGGCCAGATCCGTTACAGTGTCAGCGAAGCCAATCTCTACGCCTACATCTTCGGAATTAAGAAACCTTTCGTCCATGTAATGGCCTACTTCGTCTCCGTGCTGCGCCAGCGGATCGCCGATTTTCAGGCCAAGGCCAATATCGCCGTTCCGAGCGCCGATGGCGCCCCGGTCGCAAACCAGGAAATGATCGGCGTTTCCATCAATGACCTTCGCAAGAACCTCCGCGACCTGAACGAGTTCATGGACCTGGAATGCCGCTCCGCCGAAGCGCGTTACGGCGTGAAGTTCGACGCATCGCTTATCACCGGCATTGACCCGCCCCCCGAAGTCGAGACCGCCCTTGCCGCCATCAACACCGCGCACAATCAGGTCTCGAGCGATATCAGCCTGGCGCAGGCCTCGGCGGATCAACGCATCGTCCAGTCCCGCCGCGCCGTCGAAATCGAAACGCTCCGCGCCCAGGCCGAGATCGAACCCATCCGCGCCCTTGCCGCGGAACTTCTGGAAAGTTACAAAGCCGGGCCCGGCGTCCTCCGGTCGTACGTTCGAAATGTCCGTCTCTCGCTCTACGACAAGGCCCAAAGCATCTACATGGAGGCCGGGAAATAACCATGTTCGCAACAGCCATCACCATCTTCATACTGCTCATCCTGGGCGAAGTAATCCTGCGCATGTTCGGCCGTCTCTTCGGCCTCTACGCCACGGTCAAGGAAGGCTACTGCCGTGTCTATGTGCTCTTTGGAAAGGTCTTGGGAGTACTCGCCGAACCCGGCCTTCACATTCTGCCGCTCAAGCTCGGTCCGGCCGCGTTTATCGTGAGTTTCTTCGGAAAGTGTTACATCCTCGACATGCGTCTGGACCAGGAGTATCTGCGCAGCCAGGCCGTGAATTCGGAGGAAGGCGCGCCCATGGGCATCGGCATCTGGTACGAAATGTGGATCAGCGATCCGCTGTCGTTTCTGTTCAAGAACACCGACCCGAAGGGTTCGCTGCGGGCCAACGTATCGAGTTCCACCGTCCGCTGCCTCAGCAACATGCCGCTGGGGAGCATGCTCTCCACGCGCCATGAAATGAGCCGCGCGGTACGCGGCGAAGTCACCGGCAAGTCGGAGGAATGGGGCTACGGGCTGGGCTCCGTTTATATCCGAAAGGTCCATTTCCGCGACGCGGGCATGATCCATCAAATCGAAGAAAAAGTGGTAAATCGCCTGCGCCAGGTGACCAGCGCCATTCGTCAGGCGGGCACAAATCAGGTCAGCGTCATCACCAGTTCCGCCGAACGGGAAGCCGCGGTGGAGTTCGCGCGCGCCGCCGCCATCCGGCCCGCCACGCTGCGCCAGGTCTTCTCGGAAATCGAGCGGGTTCCCGAAGTGAGCCATGCCCTCTTTGAAATCCTTGAGACCCAACGAATCGCCGGCAGCCAGGCGCGGATTCATTTGCTCCCTTCGGGCGTCCCCGCCGGCGGGCTCACCGCCCTGTTGGCCTCGAATCCAAGCACGCCTCCTTCGCCTGCGCGTTGACGAGAAGCGCAGTAGAATAAAGAGGAAAGACTCTCCCGGAGGCCAAATCAACTTGCCCGAGACCGAATCTCTGCTCGCGTTTCTCGCTCACGTGCGCCGGCGGCACATGACCACGGAACTGGTGCGCCACGGGCTCACCGCGCTGCTTTTCGGCCTCGGAGGCCTTGTGATCCTCCTCTTCGCCGGCACGCAAATCTTCGACTGGTATTGGCCCGTTTTTCTGTTCGCCTCGGCGCTCGCCATCGGCGTCTGGCAGTTCCGCCAACACATGCCGTCGCACTATCGCCTCGCGCAGATCGTCGATTCGCGCATGGATACCCACGACTCTCTCTCCACCGCGCTTCACTTCCAGTCCATCGACGGGCCAATGGTCAATGCGCAACGCGCCGTCGCCGCCCGTCTCGCCGGCACGCTTGCCGCCGATGCCGCTATTCCGATGATCTGGCCGAAGTCCACCTACGCCGTCGTCGCGTTGTTGTTAACCGCGTTCACTCTCGCCGGTATCCGCTACGGCATTCTCAACACGCTCGACCTGTCCGCGCCCGTCTCCGAAGCCTTCCTCGACATCTTCCGCTTCTCCCCGCTGTCGGGGAAGAAGCAAATGGCGAAGTCGGAACAGACGAAACTCAACGAAGAACTTCAAAAACTTGGCCTCTCCATCGACGAAAACGGCAAAGACGAACTCACCAAAATCGAGATGGCCAAGGAAGGCGAAATCACCACTTCCGACATCCCCGACGTGAATGACTTGGGCGACACCGCCCGCGGCGAAAAAGGCAAATCTGCCGTCGAAGGCAAAGGCGTCAACCCCGGCGAAGGCGATGGCGGCGAAGGCGACCAGAACTCGAAAAACGCCGATCCCAACGACCCCGGCAAAGAAGGCAAATCCGAAAACGGCAAACAACAGGACGCCAAGAACGGCAAGCAAGGAACCAAGAGCGGCGACAACAACCTGCAAGCCAACAAGAACAGCATGATGGACAAAATGAAGGATGCCTTCGCCAACATGATGAACAAGTTGAAGCCCGATCAGCAGGAAGGCCAGCAACAGGCGGACAACAAAAAGGGCGGCGAAAAGGGCGGCCAGCAGAAGGGCGGCCAGCAACCCGGCAAGCAGCCCGGCAAAGGTAACGAGGCGCAGAGCGGCGAAGAACAGCCCGGCGACGATGCCGCCGACGCCGCCGAAAAACAGGCCAACGCGCAAGGCCAGGGCGGCGACAAATCCGCCAGCATGCAGGCTCCGCCAGACGCCAAGAGCGGAGTCGGCAAAGCCGATGGCGACAAGAGCATCAAGGACGCCGAGCAACTCCAGGCCATGGGGAAAATCAGCCAAATCCTTGGCAAACGCGCCAAAGATATCGCCGGTGAGGTGATGGTGGAAGTCAACGGCGGCAAACAGCAGCTTCGCACGCAGTACTCCAAATCGGACGCCAAACACACCGAAAGCGGCGGCGAAATCCACCGCGACGAAGTCCCGCTCCATCACCAGCACTACGTCCAGCAGTACTTCGAAGAAGTCCGCAAGCAAAGCCCTCCAGCGAAAAAACAATGATCCGCTTTTTACTGCTATGCACGTTAACGGCCGCCGCGCAGGATTGGAAATCTGTCGAAGACGAGACCATGCGCCACTTCCAGGCGCTCCTCCGCTTCGACACCAGTGATCCGCCCGGCAAGGAATTCCCCGCCGCCGAATATCTGAAAAAGGTTCTGGAAGCCGAGGGCATCGAAGTCAAAATGTTCGCGGTGAACAAGGATCGGCCCAACGTCGT
>CAMDKT010000094.1 GCA_945900935.1 Candidatus Sulfopaludibacter sp. SbA3
GCAGGAAAATACTCCATCGCTACATGCCCTTTGAAACCCGTTTGCCGAATCGCCTTATACACGTTGGAATAGTTTATCTCGCCCGTACCGGGTTCGTGACGCCCTGGGTTGTCAGCAACGTGAAACGTTGTTACCCACGGCGCCGCTTCGATGAGAGTGCGAATGGTATTCCCGGCCTGCACCTGCTCGTGATAGACATCGAACAGGAGCTTAACGTGCGGATGGTCCACTTGCCGGATCAGCCTGAGCCCTTCGACACAGCTATTCAGGAAAAATCCCTTCCGATCCACCAGCGAGTTGAGCGGCTCAAGAGCCATGATCAGCCCGGCTTGGGCGGCCAGGTCTCCGGCTCGTCTTGCGCCCTCGCACACGCTGGCAAATTGCTCCTCGTAGGTTCTTCCGGGAATGGCATTGCCGCTCAACAGGAGGATTTGGGACATCTCCAACTCGCTTGCGTAGCGAATGGCGGTATTCACGTCGTCGAGGAAGTTCTGGCGTTGGGCGGGATCGGCCATGGAAACGGGCCGCTTGTCCCAATCGGGAGTCGCCAGCAACATGTCCATCCCGAGCCCGAACGACCGGCACAGTCTCTTGACTTCGGCAATCCTCGAATCCGGCCAACTCGCATACTCGCCCACTAACTCGACCGACTGGAAGCCCGCCCGAGCCGCAGCCTCCAGCCGCGTCTCAAAAGAGCCCGTCAGTGTCCAAAGCATCACAGAGGAAATCATGGTTATTTGCTGTACTCGCCGGAAAACGCGCCGCTACCCTGGCGGTCAGGGCGCAATCATCTCTCCGTTCGAAGCGCGCCCGGCAGCGCCAAATTGGCCTAGAATGTCAGCCTCGCGTTGAGTTGCAGGGTCCGCGCGATGGCCGCCGTCACACGCCCAAAGTTCGCGGCGTTGATGTCGCTGCTGACTGCCGTGAAGTTAGTGTGGTTCATCGAATTGAACAAGTCCGCGCGGATCTGCAGGCGGTGGCGATCGGTAAGGGCGAGGTTCTTCGCCAGCGAGAGGTCCAGATTCACCAGACCGGGGCCGCGAAGAGCTCCTCGTCCGAGGTTGCCGTTCCGCTCGGGAACGCCGCTCAACCGGACTACGGGCACTGCCTGGAAAGCGGCGCGATTGACGTACTGCAAAGTCTCGCGGTAGTTGTCCATAACGGCTGGGCCGCCGATATAGTCGGGCCGGCTGCCATTGAAGGGCGATGACTGTGTCAGAAACAGGGGCAAGCCCGAATTGGCAGTGAGGATTCCGCCGAACTGCCAGCCCGCGAGAAGGAGGCGGGCGCCACGACCGGTGGATCCGCTCATTTTCTGTAACGGCAACTCATACAGGAAATCCGATACGAACACATGGCGCATATGAGAGGGGGGCGGACCCTTATCGTCCTGCCGGCGGTCTTGTGTTGTGTTCCCCAGGTGAGCCAAGTCGCCTGACTGGTAGGAAAGAAGACTCGACCAGGTGTAGTGAGTACCGAAGGTTAAACCGGAGCCGAGGCGTTTGCGGAGTGATGTCTGCCAGGCGTGATAAGAACTCGAGTCCGCCGGTGACACAAAGACGAACTGGAGAAAGCCTGGATTCGGACGGACGCCAGTCTGTCGATCCACGAGGTTCATCCCACGTTTGAAGGGGAGCTTGACGCCCCTGGTTCCCGTGTAAGTGGTCTCAAGCGCGAGGCTGGAAGTGAGTTGGCGCTGAATGGAAAGGTTCCACTGCATCGAATACGGGTTGGGAAAGCGAGTGTCCAACACATCGCCGCTATCCGGGGCATTCGGATTTGACTGGAACGTAGCGTATCCTTGCGCGTTGGTGTTCGGATAGCGCAGACCCGCGCGCAGACCCTCGACGCGTCCCAGCGTGATGTCGTACGGGATGGTTCTGGCGTTACGGACCAAATCCATTACCAGGAACAGCGCCGGCGGCGAGCTGAATATCCCCGTCCCACCGCGAATTACGGTCTTGGCCGAATTGTCGACCGTCCAGGCGAAGCCTACCCGGGGCGAGAAGTTATTCTTGTCGGCGTCGTAGATGTTATCGGCGGGACGGTATGGCCCGAACCCAGTTGGTCCGCCACGGTTGAAGAAGCGTCCGTCCGTGGCGTCCGGTACGGAAATATAGTCATAGCGCACGCCGGCGTTGAAAATCAGCCGCCGGCTGGCCCGAAAGTCGTCCTGGACAAAAAAGCCTAAATTCGAGCTGGTGACATCGATCAGTCTTTCACCGGCCCAAAACGTCATCGAACTTGGGATATTGGCGAGGAAATCGTCCACGCCGCCATAATTGAAGCGTTCCTGCAATTCGCGCGACCGATAGGTGAGGCGGCGCAGGAAGTTCACGCCGGTCTTTAGTGAGTGGCGCCCGCGGGTGACGGCGAACACCTGGTCAATGCTCTGGTTGTAGCCACCTTTGTTCCAATCTTCTCCGCACCCGCCGAATCCGAACCCGGAATTGGCAACCGAATTCAGACATGGAATGCTGAGGAACTCCCCAATCCCGTCTTTGCGCTGTAGGTCCATCTGGTTGTGACCGAAACGTGTTTCCGAACTCCATCGCGCGGCGGCGTGGATGAAACTGGCGCTGCCTATCTCGTTGATATAGATAAATCCACGAGGGTTGTTGATGTTCAGCCGCGGCGTCTCCTGATAAGGACGGCCGCGCGTATATCGAAGGGAAAGGCGATTGGTGTCGTTGATATTGTAGTCCGTCCGAACCACTGCATGATTGTCACGCGCGGGATTAGGATGAGCGTTCTGGTAAAACCCGGCGATCGCACCCGGCGCCGACGGGGTGTTGGGAACAGGAAGTAGGTCCAGAAACCGCTTGTAGGCCGGCACAGCCGCGATAGCCCGGTCGCGGAACAACGGCGTAGGCAGGTTGCCGTTTACCGAGACGCGTCCCACTTGGCGATACCCTTCAGACACGCCAAAGAAAAACAACTTGTTGCGAATGATCGGTCCGCCGAGAGATCCCCCGAACTGATTGAAAACCAGGGGAGCCTTCGTAGTTAGAAACTGGTTTCGCGCGTTCAGGTTTTCGGTCTGGTTATTAGCGAAGAGGCTGCCGTGGAACTCATTGGTTCCGCTGCGGGTGATGACGTTGATGTTGCCGGAAAGGGTATTGGCGACCTCCGCCGACATCACGCCTTTCACCACATTGACCTCCGCGATCGCTTCGGTGCTCACCGCTTTGATATAGTTCTGCCCCTGGTACATCGCCAGCGTGTTGTACTCAGGGTCGCCCGCCGCGTCGGTGCCGTCGACGGTGACGCTGATCCCGGCGGAGGGCAGGCCGTTCAGCGAAATGCCGAATGTGTTGCCGACGCCGGACTGCGAGACGCCCGCGCCGAGATTCAGGAGGCTCGTCCAGTCGCGGCGGGCCATCGGCAGTTCCCGGACTTGTTCGGTTCTGACGTTTTCCCGTTGCTCCGCGCTGACGGTGTTCAAGACCGGGGCTCCTTCCGTCACCGTTACCGAATCGGCAGTGGCGCCGACCTGCAGCGTAAAGGTAAGCAGCACCCGCTGGGAGGCTCCGAGTGCCAGATTAGGCCGGCGTTCTTCGCGAAAATTCGCTGCCTTCGCGGAGACGGTGTAGGAACCGACGGGAAGGAATGTGACGGTGAACTCGCCTTTGGCATCAGTGGTCGCCTTCGATACAGATTGGGTGCCTTCGTTGGTGACGCTTATGATAGCGCCCGGGATAGCGGCGCCGGAAGGATCGATTGTCGTTCCGTATAAAGTGGCTGTCGTCACTTGACCTGCCAGCGACCCTGCCAGGAATGTCAATACCAGAATTGACAGGAGCATTAGCCGGGCAGTCACTGCAATGGGAGCTCGTCTGATCTGTAGCATCGGTGAAACCTCTCTTTTGATGGATTAACGTTTTTCTGACTTTTCGCGCGTTTCGCGGTTCTTCATGGGCCTGCTGATGAGTACCTTGGTGCGGGATTTCGAGCTGAGCAGAGCCCGGGCCAGCACGTCTTCTTCGGTGAACTTCGCGAAGAGAATCTCACCATCTGTGTCACGATTGCGGTCGTAGGAAATGTAAATCGCGCCGTCGGGCGCCTGGAAGCCATCGGGATAGGAGACACCGGTCCGTTCGTCAAGCATGAGGCCACCCTTCCACGTGCTGCCGTCGTCATCGGAAAGCCAAGCAGTCAGCTTGCTGCGGGCTGTCTTGGGGTAGGTCGACACTTGACCGCCGACTTCGTGGGGAGCGGATGTGTCGAAGGTGTCGATGGTGTCGCCATGTTTAACGAGCAAGATCCTGCCGGAGGCTAGGCGGCGCAGGTGAAAACGGGAGACCGGGTGGCGAATGCCAGCCGGTTCGGTTGGCGTCGCCCAAGTGCGGCCTCGGTCAGTAGACGTGCTTTGCATCAAGCCGGTTTTGGCGCGCGCCAACATCCAGAGGGTGCCGTCTTTGCGCTCGACGGTCATGTGCTCGTCCCACGTTGCGTTGGGAAACTGGATATGTCCATGACGTTTCCAGGTGGCGCCTTGGTCGACCGAGGCGAAAAGGTTCGCTCCGCGATAAATGTCGAGTTCGGGGAAAGCGCCCATGAATGGACCAGTGCCATGACCAAATGTCGGATGCAGCGACACGGGCAAGAGCCACTCACCGGTAGAGAGAACCGTGGGCTTGTTCAGGGTGAAGCCATGCCAAATGCGCCTGGGGGCCGACCAAACTGGTTGAGCATCGTCCGGATTCGAACAAACGGCGGCCCAAGATCCGGCACGGCCATCGAATTGCATCATCGACTGACTGAAGAAAATCCAGAGCCGCCCCTGCGGATCGGTCCAGAGGTTGCCCACAAGGATGCTGCGATACATGGGCAGGTTCTTCGATTGCCCATCGATGACAAGGCGAGGCTTTGACCAAGTGGCGCCATCGTCGTCACTGGAGGCCAAGACAAAGTAGCCCTTTGGGCCGTCCTCACCGCCCACCCAAGCGGCCCACAGCCGTCCGCCTGGCGTACGTGCGATGCCGATGTTCATCCCGTAGTCCAGTTGATCGTAGTCGTAGCGCGGTAAGGGAGAGGTGTTCAGCCGCGGCGGAATCAGGGCCAGATCCGCAATTTTCTCCATGACTCTCATTTCGAAGGCGCGAACCTGTTCCGGTGAAAGGTCCAGCGCTTGGCCGGGCAGCAGGGAAGGAAGCAGGAAGAACCAGCCGACCGACAGGGCTACGTTAGCCAGCATAATGGCGAAGCTGGAGGCTAAGTGAGCAGGACGAGACAGCGACGAGGTCAGGGCCAGCGAAACGAGGACAGCAGCGGTCTTGATTTGCACAGTGGTATTCTATGATCGTTTTGATGAAATGTCAAGCAGTCGATCTGAAATGTTAATCCCGAGCTTGACCGCCGTCCGTGGCGCCGTGGCCTCGGCGAATCGCTCACGGTCGAGCGTGAAAAACTCTTCCAGCCGGTACATGGTATCTTCGAGGTTGCGTTGGACGTGGTGACGGGTGGCTTGGTCGGCAACCTCAACGGTTCCATCGCAGATCGCATTCGCGTACATGCCATGCCATTGGTACGGCAGCCGGCGATCGCCGAAGAGATGGTCGTAGAAGGAGCAGAAGACGAGATTCAGCGTCTTTTCGATCTGCCGGTAAAGGTAGGGGCTATTGGCCCCGGCCGCGATGGAGAGGTGGAAGTTCTTGTGGAGGACGCGGAGTTCGTAAAGACGCTCGGGAGGAAAATCTTCAGGGTTTTCGGAATGCTCCTCGTAGAGCTCGTCGAGTTGCCGCGCCATCGCCTTCAGTTGATTGCGCTCGGCGATGCGCGCCCGCTCGACGAACATCCGGCAGGCCTGGGTCTCCAGCGCCTCGCGTACGGCGCAAAAGCCACGGATGTCCTGCGGGGTAGGGATGCGCACGCGCGTGCCGATGCGGCGGTCACTTTCGACGAGCATTTCCTGCTCCAGGCGCTGGAGGGCCTCGGCGACGGGGAGAACGCTCATCTGGAGCTCGGACGCGAGATGGCGTCGAGAAATGGCCGCGCCGACTGCGAATTCGCCGCGGAGGATGCGGTCCAGGATGTACTGATAGGCGCGGTCGACCAGTTTGTTGTCGATTTTTCCGTCCGTGATCGAGCGAGCCATCGCCGACAAGTGTACCAGATCCCGAAGAAATGTTTGCTTGAGTTTTTGACATGTTGATAGACTGTGGTGGATTGCAGAATCGACTCTCCAGCGGGCGGGACTCCAAGAAAGTTCTCGGCGGAACGTGGCTGAACTCCGGATCGGTGACGGCGACCGAAATCGCGGCGATGGCCGGGTTCGATTGGCTGCTGATCGACCGCGAACACGGCAGCGGCAGCGAAGCGGACGTCGCGATGCAGTGCCTGGCGGCGGCCGCGCACGGATCCTCTTCAGTGATTCGCGTCTCGGGCATCGTGCCCGGCGAGATCAAGCGGGTGTTGGATGAGGGTCCGGCAGGCATCATGATTCCGTCGGTGGACACGGTGGAGCAGGCG
This sequence comes from Candidatus Sulfopaludibacter sp. SbA3, assembly GCA_945900935.1. Lineage (GTDB taxonomy): Bacteria > Acidobacteriota > Terriglobia > Bryobacterales > Bryobacteraceae. Next base: position 6,472 of record CAMDKT010000094.1, read on the forward strand.
AGCGACGCCGTCAGGCATGTCCGGCTGCCTCCGTTGGGAATTCGACAGACGGCGACCTCCACGCGGGCGACGGGTTATGGGCGCGCGTGGGCTCACTATCGCCAGCACAACAACCGGGAACTGGTGTTGATGGTGCAGATCGAATCGGTGGCCGCGGTGGAGCACTCCCAGGAGATCGCAGCCATCGCCGGTGTCGACGTGCTGTTCGTGGGACCGACGGATCTGGCCAGCAGCATGGGCCTCGAATCCGGTGCGGGCGACGCGGCCTTCGATGAGGCGGTGGCGTCAGTAGCGGCCGCCGCCGCGCGGCATGGCAAGGAATCGGGCATCCTCGCACGTACGGAAGAGCAGGCGCGCCAGTATGCGGCGCTCGGGTTCCGCTGGATCGCGCACGGGTCCGATCGCGGCATTCTGGCCAGCGGATTCGACCGCGCGGCTCGAATGCTCCAGAGCCTCGGAGCCGGAGGGTGACGGACGTCATTCTGGTCGTCGACCTCGGCACGCAAAGCATCCGCGGGACGGCGCTCGATCGAGACGGACACGTTTGGTTCCAGCAAAGCCATCCGATTGCAACCGACCGTGAGGCCGGCCGTTGCGAACAGGACCCTCTCGTTTGGCGGGACCGGCTGCACGATCTCCTCGCCGAGGCGCGCCGCTCCCTGGGGAGCCGCATTCGGGCAATGACGGCGACGGGAACTCTGTCGGGATTGGTTTGCCTGGATGACGCGGGCCGGCCGCTGCGTCCCGCGATCATGTACGGCGACCAGCGATCAAGGGGGCAGGCCGCACGGATACAGGCGGATGCAGCATTTCCCAATCAGGGCGGCTGGCGGGCGCACTCGTGCGATTTCCTACCACAGCTTCTATATCTTGCCGAGCAGGAGCCCGAGATTTACCGGCGCTCCCGGCATGTTCTGGATTCGACGGGCTACCTCAATTTCCTGCTGATCGGCCAGATGACGATGGACGCCTATACGCGGTTCCACTGTTATGCGGATCCGGCCCGGCATGACCTGCCGTCCGCATTACTGCGGAACTTCGGACTCGAAGCCAGCCGGCTTGGCCGGCTGACTGAGCCCGGCGAGATGCTTCCCGGACCGGGCGGCACGCCCGTGATCATGACGACGTTCGACAGCGTGTGTGCCTATCTGGGGGCCGGACTGAGCGCCTTCGGAGATGCGCTGGACATTTCCGGCACGGTGACGAGCTTCGGCGTTCTGCATTCGCGATGTGTGGCCGATCCCCAACGGCGCGTGTACTCGTTGCCCTGGACCGGCGGCAATTGGCTCATTCGCGGGTCGACAGCGATGTCGGGCGGCGTCCTTGAGTGGGCGCGCCGGGAGATCGTGGGTGGAGGCTTCGAGGAGTTCGATGCATTGGTCGGGCAAAGCCGGCCGGGATCTGGCGGCGTCGTGTTTCTGCCGTACCTGGCCGGCGAGCGGGCGCCAATCTGGAGCGAGAATGCCTGCGGCACTTTTTTCGGATTACGTCCGGAGACGACCCGCGCGGACATGGCGCGATCCGTTTACGAGGGGCTCAGTTTTTCTCTGCGGCATATTCAAACCATCATTGAGGAGCAGGGCGTCACGATCGGCACGGTGCGACTGGCCGGCGGGCTGGCTCGCAATGGTTTTTTGAATCGCATCAAGGCCGATATCACGGGCCGGACGGTGCGGACGGTGCGGAACCTGGAGCTGACGACGCTGGGGTGCGCCGCGGTGGCGGGCGTGGCGGTGGATTGGTACGCGGATTTGGAGGATGCCCACGGGCGGTTGCTGGAACTTTGCCCGGAGATCACTCCGGACCCTGGAGTCGCCGAGATCTACGGCGAGAGCTTCCGACTCTATCGAGACCTGGTGACAGCGCTCGACCCTTTGTTTGCATGACGGCAGGACGACGAACCGCCCGGTTCGCTCGTCATGCTCCGCGACTTCCGTCTTGCCGTGGCTTCAAGCCTCGGGAATAACTCATCCTGGAGCATCACTGAGAAGTCGCTCAGTTCGGAGCGTTCATGGTATTCACGCCGGAAGCCACAGAGTTGCAATTATCCCTTGAAAGTACAAGGCAGCTCCAATTTAACCGCGCCGCCCTTTCGAAGTTTGAATTTCCGTTGTGAGCAGCGTGGAATCGAGCGAAACTGAAGACCCGAAGGCTCAGCCTCAATCCAAGAAGGAATGGGCGGAGCAAGCGTGTCGCCGCAAGCTCAAGTTCGGCGACCTGGACCAGATGCTGGCTCCGTGAATTTCATGATTGGCAGGATCAGTTGAGTGGGTATGAAGATTGCGATGGCAAGGGGCCGAGTCTGACGGTTACGAATACGACACGCACTGGCCTGACGCCTGGCGCTATCGCGATGACCTTGATTCTGCTAGACCCATGGCTGGTAGAGATCGACGAGCTTCTGAATCCCGGCGACCTCTTCGGGGTTGACGTCCACCAGCGGCGGACGGACCGGGCCGGCGGCCTTGCCCATCAACTCCATCATCTTCTTCATCACGGAGACCTCGTAGCCGCGCATGCGGTCCCGCGCGGCGTAGAGCGGATGGACGTACTCCTTCAACAGCGCGTTGAGCTTGTCCATCTCGCGCTTCATCCCGGCGTCAGCCAGGGCGAGCGAGAGCCTGGGAGCGACATTGGAGATCGACGAAGTGTAGCTTTGGACGCCGATGCCGAAGTAGCCGGAGACGCAATCGTCGCCGATGCCGCCGACCCAGGCAAGCCGGTCGCCCACCGCGCCCATGATGCGTTGATACTTGCGCGTGTCGCCCTGTCCGTCTTTCCAGAAGGAGAGGTTGGGGATGCGGTCGGCTAGCGTGGCGACGTCTTCCGGGGAGAAGACCGCCCAGTCCCGGCTGTAGAGCGACACAGGGATGTCGACCGCGCCGGCGAGCGCCTCATAGTATTGAAACAGGCCTTCCTTGGGCGCGTTGGTGTAGTAGGGCGGCATGAGCAGCAGCGCGGCCGCGCCCGCCTTCTCGGCGCCTCTGGCCATAGCGGCGCCCATCGGCTCGTTAAAGCCCGCGCCGGCGATCACCGGCATGCGGCCGGCGGTGGCGTTGACGGAAACACGCACGGTTTCCACGCACTCTTCCACCGTCATCGAGTACATTTCGCCCGAGCCTCCAACGGTCACCTGGGCGCAGAACGGATGCCTGGTCATCTCGTCGACGTTCCGGGCGAGGCCGTCGTAGTCCACCGAACGGTCTTTCTTGAAAGGCGTGATCGGGAAGCCGAACACGCCGGTGAGTTTGCGGGCGAATTCGCGGTGTGCTGCGTTCATGGATGTAGTCCGGGATTTCCGTTTTGGGTTTCCCAGACCCGTCAGTATACACCCAACGCCTCGACAGCACCGTGACCAGCGATTCCGCAACCAAAATTCTTAGGTAGCCCAAACATCTGATTTGATTGTTGTTTTGACCTGAAAGTGAGTGCAGGGCATATTCGCATTGTGTTTTTAGTTCTTGCTTTCTCTTGCTATCTTGTATATGCTTGATACAAGACATGACTTCCCGCGTCAGTCGCGCCGAACTGTCCGCCGCCGAGCGGGCTCTCCGTTCCCGCATCGCGCAGATCGCCTCCAACGAGCGGTTTCTTCGCGGGACTTTGTCGGAGCGCTCCAGCAAGTGCGGTAAACCGAACTGCCGATGCGCAAATGGTGAGGGTCACGCTTCGCTGTATCTTGTGCAGAACCACGGCGGCACAGTGCGCCAGCTATGCATTCCGAAGATGTTGCAGGACCCGGTTCGCCAAGCCGTCGGCGAGTTTCAGGAGATGCAACGGTTGCTGCATGAAGTATCCGAACTGGAGTGGAAACGCTTCCTGGCGAGGAAGGGCTGAACATTCTCCGGCGCCTGATCGCCTACGCGGAGAAGATCTTCCAATTTTCCGGAATCGTCGTGGCGGGCGTCATGGATCTGCGGCGTCAACCGCGTATCCCGACTTCTTGCGTCGTTCAGAGCGTCGCGGCGTTGTTCTGGGCCCGCATGGGCAGCCTCAACGCTCTGGAACTCGCCGCTGACTCCAGCTTTTTCCGCCGCTGGCTCGGGCATCCGGTGTGCAGCGCCGACGGCGTCGGGCGCGTGACCGCTTTGATGGATGGGGCAGGTCTGCGTCGCGGCATCCATCACCTCTATGATCGTCTGAAGCGCAACAAGGCCTTACCGGATCAGGCCGGGTGGGGTGTTGCCGTTTTGGACGGTCACGAGAGCCATGCCAGCTACCGCCGCCACTGCCCGGGGTGCCTGGAGCGCACGATTCACACGGGCCAAACGGAGCGCATCCAGTATTACCACCGCCAGGTAACGCTCATGCTTTTGCCCGCCGCCAGGCCCGGCTGCGCCGGCGTTCGATTTCTGCTGGATCTTGAACCGCAGCGCGCTGGAGAGGATGAGGTCGCCACGGCTCTGCGCCTGCTGGTGCGAGCCATGGGTTCTTATCCACGCGCGTTCGATCTGGTCCTGGCCGATGCGCTCTACGCCACCGCACCGTTTTTCAACTTCCTTTTGGCTCGCGGCAAACATGTGATGACGGTACTGAAAGACGAACGCCGCAACCTATATCAGGATGCCGCCGCGCTGTTCGCATCCTTCCCTCCGGCGGAAGGGAGCTTTCGCCGCCGCAACTGTTTATGGTGGGATTTGCAGGATCTGCTTTCCTGGCCCCAAGTGGCCAGGCAGGACAAGTTGGGAATTATTCCGGATACGGAATACTTGCCATTATTCCGGGTTCCGGATTATTCCGCATCGACGTGTTTTCTGTCGGGGAGGGCTTGATTGCGGCGACTCTGCGAGCTGGCGCACCCGGAATAATACTGCGATGCTTCTCCTGCTTGCCTGAGGCAAGCAGGAGAAGGACATGATCAAAGAGTTCTTTGTTCGTCAAACCGTGCTGACCCGCCTCGAGTCGGGTCCGTTGGCAACGTATCTGCCGTCGTTGGCTTCGGCGCTCCAGGTTCTGGGCTATGCGGCGAGGACCATTAGCCGATACCTGCGAAGCGCTGACCGTTACGGTCGGTGGTTAGAGGAAGCTGGGACTGCACTGGCCGACGCCGGCGCAGACGAACTGGTCGCTTATCGGCGGTCCGTTGATCCAAGAAAGGGGAAAGGTCGTCGAGACTTCACCAAGTGCGAGGGTCTCAATCGCGTGGTTGAGATTCTCTGCCCGGCCGGCATCTTGAACCGCGCGCGCCGCACACCCGTGGAAGATTGGCTGACTGCCTACCGTGCTCATTTACAAAATGTGCAGGGATTGTCAGAAGCCACATGCAAAGGCTGCGTCCAGAGAGCAAGGCACTTGGTAGCTGAATTTTCTCGTGGCGGCGCTCCTGACTGGTCCGTGATGACAGCCGAGTGGGTCTCGAATTGGGTTCGCGAGCAGGCCGCCCGAACGGTCGGGAAGCTGCAGCCTGTAACGACGATGCGCGGTGTGCTGCGTTACCTGATCTCGCAAGGTGCGGTCGAGCCTGCACTCCTGCAAGCCATCCCCTCGATGCCTCACCGCAGCAAAGTGGGCCTCCCGAAACGGTTGTCCACCGAGGAGTGGCAAATCATCCTTTCGGGATGCCTCGCCATCAGCAGCGGGTCGCTGCGTGACCGAGCCATCGTGCTTCTGCTGGCTAGGCTGGGAATCCGCGCCGGGGAAGTTCGGCAATTGCGGCTGGAAGACATCGATTGGCAGGCCGGTACGATCACAATTCGGCGAGGAAAGTCTCGTCGGGAGCGTCAACTTCCGCTACCAGAGGATGCGGGCGCCTTGATGGCCGAATACATTCAACGCGAACGGCCCAAGACCGATCACCGAGAAGTGTTTCTCTGCGTGACGACGCCCCACGGACCATTGAAGACTTCCGCCAGGATCTCCCTGGCCACCCAGCGTGTGCTCAACCGTCTGGGAATCAACCGACCGAAACTAGGGGCACATCATCTTAGACACACGGTTGCCTCGCAACTGGTTTGCCGAGGCGCAACGTTCAAGGAAATAGCTGACATCCTCGGGCATGCCTCGCTGGCCAACACCGGCATCTACGCCAAGCTTGACGAGCAGGCGCTGGCGCAGGTCTCCTTGCCCTGGCCTGGAGGTGGACGATGACTGGCCCATCCTTGTCTCATTGGTTGGAGTCGTATCTGGCGATCAAGAACGCCTTGGGCATGTCGATGCACGCTCATGAACGGCCCCTTCGATCATTTGTCCAGTTCGTCGAAGCACGTGGGGAAGCGGGACCGGTAAGCGCGCAGATGGCGCTGGACTGGGCTTGCTCTTCGGGTCCTCAGTGCGGCACCGCAGGCAGAGCCAGCCGATTGTCGGTGGCGAGAAAGTTCCTTTCCTACCTCCACAGCATAGACCCAGCGACAGAAATCCCAAGCGCAGGGCTGCTGGCTGCTTATCGTCGCACTCAACCGTTCTTGTTCACCACCCAGGAGGTGCAACGTTTGATGGAGGTTGCCGCTGATCTTCGACCGCGCAATTCCCTTCGGCCGCTCACCGCCGCCGCCATCGTCGGCTTGTTGGCGAGCACCGGGTTGCGGGCCAGCGAAGCTCTACGCCTGAGCATGGCGGACGTGGAGCTACAACGAAGCCCACCGCGGTTGGTGGTTCGCGAATCGAAGTTCAAAAAGTCCCGGCTGGTGCCGCTCCACTCGACAACGGCGGATCGGCTCCAGCAGTACTCCGACCAGCGTGCGCGAATGGGCTACAACGGGCTTTGCGACGCCTACTTTATTTCAGAGCAAGGTGCGCAGTTGTCCTACGCCGCCCTGAACCGCTTATTCCGCCGGTTGATTA
>CAMDKT010000095.1 GCA_945900935.1 Candidatus Sulfopaludibacter sp. SbA3
GATTCCGATCCGAAAGCCAAAAACTGATCGGCTTCCCCTCGGAATCCTGATCGCCATCCCTTCGGAACGCTGATCGGAATCAGTTCGGAATCATGATCGTTTTGCGTCGGAAAACGCAGTCAAATTAATGGCTGGTTTTGAGGTGACCCTTAATGGCGGAATTTGGGTGTCTTCCAAGGCGGATCTTGCCCGATCAAAACATTGGGTTTCCGACGAAGAGGCTGTTCAGCAGCCGGGAATCAACGTTGATTTCACAGGCCATTCCGCGTCCGGCCCCCGACTTCTTGACGCACTCCGGACACGGTTGTTACGGCGAAGCTTCTCGCTAGACATAATGCAGAGCGGCTCAACAAAACTATTTGTTTAGCCGGCAGGTGGTATGCGTTTCGAATTAGACCATGCGTTTTGCCACTGGCATCAAGGACTTGCCCTGCCCGACGAACTAAGACTGAGACATCAGGTCTACTGCGTATGAGACTCCCCGCGCAGGAGGCGGACATACTGTGAAGCCAGGTCCAGTTCGGCGTTCCTGTTGGTTATGCGAAACTTCTCGCCGGCCTCGGCGGCCACGTAAAGACTCTTAGTCCGGTCGTAGCTGGCCGTGACCGCGGCAGGCGGTACGGGGCGTTTCATGGCATCCACCGGCGAAAGCAGCGCCAATGGGCGGCTGGCGATAGCACCAGCCACATCCGGGAGGTCAAAATGGAGCAGCACGCTGGGGATCAGAACATTGGCGCCGTGCAAGTAGCGGTCGATGCCGCCGGTAAGCGCGCGGTAGGACACAAGTCCGCCATGGCAGACGACGGCTTCGATCCGCGGATCCAGCGCGGCGGCATAAAGTGCCCACAGTGCGCCCATGTCCTTACCGATGATCCAGACGCCGCGCTGAACGGCATCCGCGCGGCTGAGAGCGTAATCTACCGTGCGGAGAACATCCCGCACCCGCATTCCAAACAGCGAGGAATCCATGAACCATGCCATGTAAGCCAGCGCGGTTTCGCTATCGAAAAGGTGGGCGAAGGGATTGCCACTGGAGTTCGGACGGTGGGGAGTTCGCGTTTCGCCGATGCCGCGGACATCCGCGGCAATCACCTGATAGCCGCGGCGGGCCAGCGTCGCCAGCACCCCGTATTCGATCCCCGACGCCTCGGCATTCTCGAACTCCATGCCATCGCTATCTTTTCCGGATTCGTTGAAATAAAGGATGGATGGGGTGCCCGATAGTCGCTTATGGGGTTGAAAAACCCAGGTAGGAATGTAGATCGACGGCTCGGAGACGAAGGCCAGCTTTTCAATGGTGTACGCTTCGCGGGTGACGATCTTGACGGGGCGAGGGTCGAGGGGACCGTCGACGCCACGGATCTTGAGCAGGTTACGGACCTCTGTGCGAAGCCCCTTGTTGTGGGCATCCACTTCCGCTGCATTCGCTGGGGACGTTCGCTTAGGGGGCAGGTTGCCGGCTTTGGACCAAAGGCCGGTCCAGATGGTTTCACCATGCCGCGAGTGAAGAATGGATCCATTTGGGAGACAGCGGAGGTCCTCTGGACGCTCCGGAGCCAGTTCTGGTTCAGTGGCCGGGCCGGGACGCTGGTAGAACCAGCGACTAAACCAGTCGGCAGTGGCGAGTCGTAGCTTGTGGGTCCAGGCGTGTGGGTCGCCCGCTTCAACCGTAGAGAATCGGTCCCCTACGCCGAGAAGCTTGTATCGTTCGCGCACGGTATTTGCGGCGGCGTCGAAGTCTGGGGAAAAATGCTCGATGCTGGCCATCAGAGGTCGCGGAGCAATGGCGATAAGGATGTCGGGATTGTCGATACCGAGCGCTGCTCCGGGAAAGAGGTTCTGTTCCACATCGGAAGGGCCAAGGGGACTGAAGGGAACGACGAGCATAGGCCAGCGGCTTCGGGTTCCACCTTCATGCACGGCAGCGCAGCGGATTCGCTCATCGACCGCGCTCGTAAACATCGTGAGGGTACCGCCGCCTGAGTGGCCGGTACAGCCGATTCGTGAGGGGTCGACCTCCCGCCTGCTGATAAGGTAATCGATGGCGCGCATCGCGTCCCACATGAGATATCCCGTTAGTGTGTCGCCCAGCATCAACTGCAATTGACCCGGCATAGAGTGCTCGTAGGTGGCGCTGGGAACTTCTGTGATGCCAGTGGCGGGATCCCAGTATTGGCGGCGCTCGCCCTGTCCGATTGGGTCGAAAGCGAGTACGACGAAGCCGCTCTTGACCAGGCTTTGGTAGGCGAGTTGGTAGGAGGGCAGCATGCGCGCGAGCGGATAGTGACCGCAGGGAGAGATGATGCCCGGCAGCCGGGACGCGCCGACCGGTATATAGAGATTTCCGGTGACCCAAAAATTGGGCCGGCTTTGGAACATCACGTTCTCCACGCGGTAGCCGTTGCGCTCGATGACTTTGGTAACTTTAGCGCCGAGCGAACTTCGTTCGGGAAAGCCGCCGACTGCGTTCACGACTTTCTGACGGACGGCACGGTTGTGCTCCTCGAGAGCCGAGGCCGTCGTAATCCGAGCGCGCCGCTGGTCCCATTCGGAGGAAAGCCGATTGAGCCGGTCGGCCATGTAGCTGACGATCATGTCGGGAAACTGCTTGTCGTAGGACTCCGGCACGGCCACCATCCCGGAAACAGGATGCAACAGCGATCCAGAAAGAAAACCAGCTCCCGCGCGCCTGACGAATTCACGGCGTCTCATGTCGTTTATACCAGCGCCACGCTGCCCTTGCGTCCGGTGGGAAAACTCTCAATGCCAGCGCCAAGCACGTCATTGGCAACGCTGAGATATAAGTCCCCGAGGGTACCGGCGGCCTTTGTGTGCGTTCCGGCTTTCAGCCGTTTCCCGTAGCCGGCAACAATGGCCGGCAGTCCATTGTTCTTGTGCGGGTTAGCCTCGGCATGCTCATGGACATAGAGTAGGCACGTATGGTCAAGTAGTGTGCCATCGCCCTCCGGGACGGATTTCAGCTTTGCCAACAGGTAGGCGAATTCCTCCACGTGCCAGCGGCAGATATCACGCATGATGCGCTGGCCTTGGGCGGAATCGGCGTTTGTGTGCGTGTAGTCGTGATGGCGCAAATTGGTGTAGCCCAGCCAAGGCAGGCGAACCAGGCTTTGGCACTTGGTGAGCATGTAGCTGGCTACGCGGGTCTGCCGGGAGGCGAGCGCATGGACCAGAAGATCCGACTGGATCTTGGCGATGCGGGGATAGTCTTTCACATCGCCGCCCAGTTCGGGTTCGGAGGCATTTCGGTACTCGGGGGGCAAGCTGGCGATGGAACGCTCCAAGTCGCGCACGGCGGCTAAGTGTTCATCCATGCGCTGCTTGTCGCTCCGGCTAAGAGCGGATTGCAGGTCTTTGAAGTCCTCGCGAACGGCATCGAGTATGCTCTGTTTCCCTTCCACCCAGCTCCGTTCGCGCGTGCCGAACATGCGGTTGAATAGGTTCTGCGGGATAAGTTCGGGTGGCAGAGCCCGCTCATAGCCGGCCCAGCTTAGATTGCGCTGAATGCTTTCACCGTGCGACTCCTGGCAGACACCGATCTGGAGGGAGCGAAAACGGGTCTCGCCACCAAGTTTTGCCGCCAGCAGTTGATCGATGGACGCGCCCCCGGCGCCGCGGCCGGTAAACGACGTTCCGGAAACCAGCGCGCTCATGGAGCGGTGGTGATCGTTTCCGGGGCCGGGCATGCGCGCGGCCGGATTGTCGAGACCGCTCAGGATGTGTACGTTGTCGCGGAACGGAACCAGCGGCGTGAGACACGGCGTCATGGCGTAGTCCGGTCCGGTTTCGGCCGGAATCCAGAAACGCTCCGGAATACCGTTTCCGTTAAACCAGAGGACGAAGCGGGAGGGGATCGGCTTGGCGGGCTCCTTGGTGCCCGGCGGGGCGGCATAAGCCGTGCCAGAAGGGTTCAGCATTGCCTCCAGAGGAGGCAGCCCGATACGCACCAGCGCGCCGCCGAACCCGATTCCCCGAAGAAACCGGCGTCGCCCTATTGCAGTTTTCCTTGCCATGAATCCACTCCTTTCGTTCCCGCCAACGCAGTGGCGTAGTACAGCATCATGTCTTTCCAGTGAAATCCGGAGTTACGGAATACTTCCAGGCCCCCATCAATCACGATTTGATCCGCGGAGGTTTCCCGCCGTCCAAACGCATACCTGAATAGCTGCTTTGCCATGCACTTCTGGCAGATGGGGCTGTCCGCGAGAATGCGGCCGAGTTCCTTCGGCGTTGAGAAATCGGAATGGGAGATGCCGCTGACGGATGCCCGTGGATCGATTTCGAGTTCCAGACGTATCGGGCGCATCCGGCGATCGGGAGGCATGACAATCACCGTCTGCTTCCGCTGAAATTGGCCGATGGCATCAAACCGTTCGAAGCCGAACCCGATCGGATCCATCAACATATGACACCCGGCGCAACTCGGGTTAATGAGGTGTTCCTGAAGGCGCTGGCGGTTCGTCATCGGCTTCGCAACGGTGACAGGCGGCAGGGTGGAATTCACGCCGGGGGGCGGATCGGGCACCTGCTGACAGAGAAATTGATCGCGAATAAATAAACCGCGGACGGTAGGCGATGTCTCGCCGGGCTTGCTCGTCATAACGAAAAAAGCCGCTTGGCCAAGGACCCCGGCGCGTTCCGAATCCGGCGGAAACTGTACTTTGCCGAATTCGACGGCAGGCGCCGGAAGACCGTAGAGCGTGGCCAGGTCGGAGCTTATGAAAGCATAGCCGGCGCGAAAAAAATCCAGGAAATTTTTCTCTCCCCACACCAGGTCCGCTACCAGTCGCCGGGTCTCCTCCGTCATGGCGGTGGCAAGTTGCAGATTGAACTGCGGGTAGAGGTTGCGATCTTTCACCGCGTTTAGAACCTGGTCGAAGCGGAGCCACTGTGACGTGAACTCATCCAGTGCCTGTTTCGCTTTCAAATCGCTAAGAAGCCGCAACGCCTGACGCCGGATGCCCGGCTCATCCGCCAACTCTCCTTTCCCGGCCGCGCGGAACAGTTCGGGATCCGGCATGGTATCCCAGAGAAAGTAGGAAAGATTAGCGGCGGCTTTGTACGGTCCCGTCTCCAGCCGGAAAAGAAATTTTGGAGACTGCAGCATCGCTTCGACAGTGAACTGGACTCCGCGCAGAAACTGGCCAGAGCGGGTAGATTCCTTCAAAAGCAACGACGAATATCGCGTTGCCTCGGTATCTGTGAGTGGGCGACGGAAGGCTCTGCCTCCAAAGGTGCGAACGAAGAGGCCGGCGCAGACTGTATCGCGTGGCGACTTTGGGCGGCAAGGGACCAGACCGCGGGGGTCCTCGCCACCCCTGAAAGTGTTCTTGGCGAGCTTTTCGGCTGCGGCGTTGTAAGCCTCGGCCAAAAGCGGGGAGATCTCCTGGGAGTGGCTCTGGTTCTTAAAACCATGCAGAAAGTCCTCGGGCGGAAATTGATCGGACGGCCGGGTCTCATCTCCTAGAAGATCGCGCACGGTGTTGTTGTACTGACTGTGGGTCAATCGGCGCAGGCTACTGGGAGACGAACCGGATTCCGGAGCCGCTAGACTCAAGGTAATAACAGTTAAGAATCCGAGGGTAATACGGGCGGTCATAGTTGGGGCACCCAAACAATCCGGCAATCAGGACGTTCCTTGCGGAACCGGGCCACGCCATCAGCGGTGACCTTCGTCCCACTCAAATATATCGAATGCAGATTCGGGGCTTTGCTTAATGTCGTCAGGGCGGTGTCCGTGATACGCGTTTCCGACAAGTCCAGAACAGTTAACTGGCTGATGGAGGCCAGCGCCGGAGCCGCCGCGTCATCAATACCTTTGGCATTCCAAAGATTGATACGCCGGAGTTTAGGCAGGGTTGAAAAGGGAATGAGGCCGGCGCTCGTCACTTGGGTGCCGCTCAGATCCAGAGTCTCCAAACTCGAAAGCTTGCGTAGGTGCGTTATACCGAGATCGGTGATTTTGATACCGCTCAGGTCAAGAGACTTCAATTGACTCAAAGTGGATATCAGCTCGAGATCGAAGTCGGTCATTGCAATGGTCCAGACAGCGGTATTGCGCTTCTGGTTGCCGCGCAGGCTGAGAGCGGTGAGCCGGGGGAGAAGCTTCAGTACGTGGAGACCCGCGCCGGTGAGCTGATTACCGCCGATTTCGAGCTCCTCCAAATTACTGAAGCCGCCGAGATACTCCAGACCGTTGTTGGTGACCTGAGTGAAGCTAATGTCCAACGCTCGCAAACTCGTAAGTCCCGCTATGTATCGCAGCGAGGTATCCGTAATATCGGTGCCGCGCAGATTGAGGCGCTGGAGGTGCTTCCATCCGCGAAGGTAGGCGAGAGCGGTATCCGTGATTCGCTCGACGGCATAGAGATTCAGGTCGCGGATTTTTGGCAGCGTGGCGATCCGCTCCATGCCTCGATCGGTAATCATCGATAGCGAGAGATCGAGTTTCTGGAGGTCCTTAAACGCCAGAACGTGATTGAGTTCAAGATCGGTAATCCACTGGAAACCGAGACTCACTCCCGTAACATGCGAAGAAGCATCGGTTTCAACTGTGCCACCCAGTTCCGTTATGGCGCGAGTAGTGTCGGCCATCACCATGGGAGTCCAGATACACAGCAGAATTGCGGTTTTCATGTTCAGCTCCCACGCCGGATCGGCAAGTTGGAGCCCCGATCCCACGTCACACGGCACTCCGGGAGGGCTTTCTTCAAAGACTCGACCGCGTTCTCAGTGGCGAGGGTGTGGTAGAGATTCAACCTCCGCAACTGCCGGAAGGACTTCAGCAATTCAACGCCCGCATCCGTGATGGCGGCGGTATCCAAGCTGAGGTCGGTCAGGTTCGGCATCGCGGCCAGCGCGGGAAGGGATTTTTCCGTGACGGCGGTGTAATCGAGATTCAGGCGGTTCAGATTTTTCAGTGCGGAAAGCGCGGCCAGCGATTCGTCCGTCGTTCGCGTATGAACCAGTTCCAGCCGGGTCAGGCCGGTAAGCGCCTCGATCGATTTCAGTCCGCGCCCGGTGAAGCGGCCATAGTTAAGCATCAGTTCGGAAAGGTTCCGCAGGGGGCGCAATGCAGCGAGGCCTTCGTCGCCGATGTCCGTGGCCGTGAGGTCAAGATATGTCAGGTTTTCAAGGTTTGCGAGTGACGCCAGATGCTTGTCCGAAACGTCTGAGTAGCTGAGATCGAGCCTTTGCAGTTGATCAAAGCGGGCAATCGCTTGCACGCCTTTCCCGGAGAGCCCATTGCCTTTAAAGTCGAGATCGATCAGGGACCCGGGAGTTCCCAGTTTTGCCAAGCCATCTCCCTGAACCAACGTATAGCCTAAGCCCAAGCGGCGCAACTTGACACAGGAGGCGATGGCATCCAAACCGGCATCCGATACTGTGGTGTTACCCAGTTCAAGGTCAGTCAACGCGCAGCGGTCGAGCGCCAGATTGCGCAGGCCGAGATCGCCTGCCTGGGTGCCGCTCAAGTTTAGCTTCCGAAGCGCGGACAGGCCTTTTACGTGGACCAGGTCGGCGTCGGTGGTTTGAGTGGAGGCGAGCGAGATTTCCACAATCCGCCCCTCTTCGATCACAGCCGTTCCGCCTAAAGAACGGATCCAGGCAGTGAGCGACGCGATGGTGGAGCCTGCCACCGGCCGCTTCTTCCCGTTGGATTGGATCGGCGCCGCGGCAGCGTCCAGGAAGTCAATACGAAGCGCCGGGATGGCAGCCCGCAGCGCGGTGACGCCCCCGCGATTCACAGCGGTGTAGCGCACGTCGAGTTGCCGCAGGCCGGGGTGGGCTTTCAGCTTCTCAAGGCCGGCATTCGTTATACCGGTTCTATAAAGGTTCAACTCCTCGAGTTGCGTGAGCCCGGCTAGCTGATCCAGACCGGCGTCGGTCACTGTGGAACCCAGCAGGTTCAGCTTGCGGAGCTTGGTGAGGTCCTTTAGATGAACCAACCCCGCATCGCTGATTCGCCCTGCGTAAAAGTCCAATTCGGTTAGGTTGCGAAGATTTCGCACGTACCGGAGTCCCTCATCGGTAATCAGGGCGTCATGTGCGTAGAGCTTCTCCAGTTGCGTCATCTGTTCTAGCGATCTCATGCCGTCGTCATCCAGGCGGGTGTTTGTCAGATCCAGGCTACGCATCTCCCGGAACGCGCCGAGGGTCCGGCCTTTGATTCGGGTCTGGGCCAGGCGTAACTCGCGGAGATGAATCAGCGGTGCCATATTAGCCACCGCGCCATCTTCTATTGGGATTTCCGACTGTACCGGCAGCGTGATGATGAAGCGTTCCAGGTTGGTAAGACCTGCCAATTGCTTCAAGCTCTCCGCCGTCACCTTGACGGGCACGTTATGCCAGGTTCGACCGGAAAGGTATAGCTCCTTCAGCCCCTGCAGACTACCAATACGGTGTAACTCCAGCGGACCCACTATCCCCTGGGTGAGATTGATGGAGCGAATTTCGAAGCCGGAAGCAGGGAGTTTGTTGATGTCGGAGATATGGGAGGGACTACCCGTAAGCACGACAGTTCCACCCATGTGAATGACCCACTCGGCGGCGGCGCGATCCACATCAAGGGCCAGGCAGGCGGTGGCCGCCAGGATGGATAAGATGGGGATACGCGGTTTAACTTGCATGGTCAGTGGCTTCTTTCGCAATGATTTTTGGCATTACCAGTCGAGTCGCGCCCCGATTAGCGCGTTGCGAGGACCAGCCAAGTCGCGCGCCTGGATTGCCCGTATCGTTCCGACCGCGTTCGGGGCGGAGATGTTCAAAGCAGGAATATCAAAGTTGGATTTGTTGAGCAGGTTCGTGAAGCTGATCTGAACCCGCAGAAACATACGTTCGCGAACCGGGAACGACTTGAAGAGTGCGCCGCTCGCCGTCTGTCGTCCAGGACCGATAAGAATGCCGCGTCCGGAGTTGCCGAATCGTCCCGAGTTGGCGGGAGGAACGGCGAAGGCGGATGCGTCGAACCAGCGGTCGATAGTCCGCTGATCTGGAGGCAGATTCCCGTTGCCGATCCGGTCCGGAATGCCGCCTACTGTTTGCGTGTTGGACGGATCGGAGCCGGCGAAACTTGGAGTGAGGAACTCGCCCGTCTGGCCAATGAAGGAGCCGCTCAATTGCCACCCTCCCACTACGAAGGCTAAAGGCCCCCCGTTCGAAAGCAGACGCTTGCCAGTACCGATCGGCAGTTCCCAAATGATGGTAGAAATTATGCGATGACGCGGGGAATATCGGGCATCGCCCCGCTCGCGGGTGCGGTTAAACGCATTTTCAATCGTGGTTCCGCCCTCGACGCCGCCAGTTTCGTCCACATCAGTCAAGGACTTGGCCCAAGTGTAGGCACCCATGAAAGACAACCCTCGCTGCCACTTGCGCTCGATCTGCGTGGTGAGCGCATTGTAAGTATGACTGCCGCCGTTCTCCCGCATGATAATGTTGCGGAAGAGCGGAAACGGTCGGCGGCTCTGTGCGAAAGGCACGCTGCTGAGCGTCGGCATGTTGACATTGCGCCCATAGACCAAAGCCGTCGACTTTGTCCCGACGTAGGACAGCCGCAGTCCGATGGCGGCACCCAGGTCCCGCTCCACAGTGACATTCCACTGCTGAGCGTATGCGTTGCGCATGTTAAGCTCAATGCCCGTGACATCCACGTTGCCAGTCGTGCCAGTGCCCAGAAACGGGCGATGCAGAGTCAGTAAGGGGACATTATTGTCAATTGCGTTGACAAAACTCTCCGTTAAGGCGAAGGGCCCGCCGTAGGAGGAGGAGAAGATGTCTGCCGTGAAGTCATCGTTGAATATTCCGTACCCGCCGCGTAGCACTGTTTTCGTGCCGCCGAATGGACGCCAGGCGAACCCGATGCGAGGTTGAAAATTGTTAAAATCGCTTTTGCGAAGCGAGCGTTCCGGGAAGCCCGCGGCGGCGGCCGTCACAATTGGAATTGACTTGGGGAAGAGCGGATTCACGAACTGGTCATTGATGCCCTGGTTTGGAACGACAAGCCGCCCGTTCTGGGCGTCGACGTTGAAGATGGTATCGAATTTGTCACGCGCCGGTTGGTTGTAATCCCAACGCAGGCCGACGTTCAGCGTGAACGTCTGGCTGACTTTCCAATCATCCTGCATAAACCCGCTCAGGAAATAGAACCGTGCATAGCGTGGGGGCCGCACATAATTCCGGCTGGTAGTTTGGGGAATGCCGAGGAGAAAATCCGCCCACGAATTACCACTGGCAAAACCGGTAAAGTTGTAAGTACCGAACTGGGGTCTCACGAAATCGTTGTACTGCTGTGGCCTGAATTCCAAGCCGGCCTTGAGCGTATGGGCACCGCGAACGTGCGTGACTTGGTCCACGAACTGGAACGTGTTCTCGGCAGGGGCAGCTTTGGCAATCTGTGACATCGCCTGGAATCCGATCATTGTGAGATTGGGAACATTCTCAACGCCCGGTGCGGGTTCCAGCCCCTGGATGCCTAAATCATTAACAAGATCCTGGCCCAGGAGAGTTCCCTGCCGCGGATTGAAGTTGCGAGAAAATCCGGCCTTGAACTCATTGATTACGGTCGGGGTGATAGTCCAAGTGTCGGAGATGGCCACTTGGCGCGCCATTCGGACCTGGACGCGGTAACCCGTCAAATCGGCGGGTAAACCGCTGTCGAGCACCTTCGGTTCGGAACGTTTGTAGCTGAAGCGGGCATACAGGTTATTGTTCGACGTCACCGAATAGTCAACCCGGACATCGAACTGATCATGCCGGATCTGCTGCGGTACGGCATCTCTGTAGTTGGCGTTAGTCAGATTCGCCGCGCCGAAGTTGGGAAGAGGGTAAAAGCGATTCTGCCAGCGGAGCGCGCCCTGGTTCAGCAGATTGGTGGGAATGACGTTTCCCGGGAACGGCGCTCCGCCCGCGAGCGGATTGCGTATTGGTGTGGAAAAGGCGGAAAAATCACCGGTACGCATTCCCGCGGTCGGTACATTGGGAGTAATAATGGCTGGCTGGCGTTGGCGCTCTCCCTCAAAGGTGCCAAAGAAGAACAGCTTATTGTGCTTTATGGGCCCCCCGGCGGACACGCCAAAGTTGTTGCGGATGTTCTGACCCCTTGTTGTCGCGAAGAAGGGACGAGCATTCAACGCCGCATTCTCGTGGTACCAGAACAATGCGCCGTGCAGTGCGTTGGTGCCGCTCTTGGTGATCGCGGTGATGTTGGCCACTTCTCCGAACTCGGCTTTGTTGTTGACGATTTCAAACCGAACTTCCTGGATAGATTCGAAGCTCGGCTCAGCCGGTCCGATGGAATTGCCGAACGCAGGCGAATTGGAACTGATGCCATCAACATTAAAATAATTCTGGCTCCCGCGCGCACCGCCGAGGGAGAAACGTGAGCC
Source organism: Candidatus Sulfopaludibacter sp. SbA3 (assembly GCA_945900935.1). GTDB lineage: Bacteria > Acidobacteriota > Terriglobia > Bryobacterales > Bryobacteraceae. The sequence continues at coordinate 11,406 of CAMDKT010000095.1, forward strand.
ACCACCCTGACCACCTGTGGGCGTGAGAAAAACGTATCGGTATAACCCTGAATCGCCGGTGCCGCTGACCGTAGAGCGAATGTTCAACGGAAGATCGTTGAGATCCTTGCTGGTGCGCACCGAGGAAATAGAGGCCGTGTCGGTCTCGATTACCGGTGCCGAGCCCTGGACCGTGACCTCCGAACCCACCTCTCCAACCTCCATGCGAACGTCCACACGAACAACGCGCAACGCGCCAACATCCACATGTTCCACGATCGATGTCTTGAATCCACGGTATTTGGAAGTGACTCGATATCGACCGGCATTGAGGTTGGGAACTTCATAAGTGCCCGAGGCGCTAGTGGTCACAGTGCGTGACGAGTTGGTTCCTTCATTGATCACTTCAACGGTGACATTAGGCATCAATGCACCGGATGCATCGGTCATGGATCCCGTAAGGCTGCCAAAAGTGGCTTGACCGGGCAGAATGAGAGGGCAGAAAAATACAACGATAGAAAGGCGGCAGAGCATGACCAGTTCTCCCTTTTTACGCGCTTTCGCTTATGCCGATAAGATACATGGGCAGTTGGACTGGTGTCAAGGGCTCGCCGAAGCGCCGTAACGGACCAGCGATTTCGTAACGTAGGCCGCAGGCAGTGATCCGTGCCTGATTTTGCATGAATTTAGGAGTCGCGTCGAGGAAGGGTCAAAGTTGCAAGTGTGTTTTCGGCCGGGGAGGGGTGGTTTCAGGCGGGGCGATGGTCCGCAAGGGTGGGAGATGGCATGTGGGGGCAATGAAGAGCAGGCACTTTTTGGGCAAGCGCCGGGAGGTGGAGCGGTGGAGCAAGTCAATGCCCGGCTCTAACTGGTATCAGGGCATCGGCGAACAAGGCCAGCGCCAGCAATCTAGCCATCTCGCAAAAACTGGGCGGCCGGTTCCGGCAGTGGCTGCGAATCTCGGGTTGAGCCGGAATAAGCGTAAAAATAGGACATTGCTCCGCCAAGTATTTCGGGTCGTCTCAGAAAACGGATTATGAAGTACGCTAAGGCTGGGAAGAGGCTGGAATCCAACGGTAAAGGGTAGGTACGGAGACATCAAGGTTCTTGGCCGACTCGATTTTGCTATCGGTCATTTGGCGCCTTCGACCGCCCTTTCGGCCGAGGCGGCGCGCGGCCTCCAGACCAGCACAAGTACGTTCCACAATGAGTTCACGCTCCATCTCGGCGAGGCTTGCCATCACGTGGAAGAAGAAGCGGCCGGAGGCGGTACCGGTGTCGATAGAGTCGGTGAGGCTCTTGAACGGAACTCCCTGCCGACGGAGTTCGCCTGCCAAGTCGACAAGATTCTTGACGCTACGGCCCAGCCGGTCGAGTTTCCAGACAACGAGGGTATCGCTTTCGCGCAGCATGGTCAGCGCCGTAGCCAGTCCAGACCATTCGGCGCGAGTACCGCTGAGCTTATCGTCAAAGACTTTCTTGCACCCAGCTTTGGCCAAAGTCTTGATCTGTAGATCCAGATTCTGATCCTGCCTGGAAACACGCGCGTAACCGATCAGCATTGCCGGGGGCCTCCTCATCGAAACTCATGAGGATGGGAGTGAAACGAGGTAACCGTTCAGCCCCCTATCGCTGGAGTAGCGAAAGAAAAGGCTGAGCGGCACGATGGTGGCTGATGGAGTCAGCGAGGAACTCCAGCGCGTTGCGTTTCTGCATGACGCAGGTCCGGGCGACGGTGAGTAGGCGGGCCGTGGCG
>CAMDKT010000096.1 GCA_945900935.1 Candidatus Sulfopaludibacter sp. SbA3
GTGGGCAAGCCTGGGCGGGATCACGACTGGCATGGGTTTTCCATGTGGCTTGCAGGGGCGGGTGTAAAGGGCGGGCAGGCGATCGGGGCGACGGATGAGCTGGGATTTGCCGCTGTCGAAGATCGTGTTCATGTGTCGGACTTGCATGCGACACTGCTGCATTTGCTGGGTCTGGACCACACGAAATTGACGTATTTCTATCAGGGGTTCGATCAGCGAATTACCGGAGTGCGCGGCGAAGTGGTTCGGAAAGTGTTGGCGTAACCCATGGCGTCGAGTTCGTCGGCGGCCTCGGGATCGACAGGGAAGCCGGCGGCAAGCATGTTCCGGACAACGTCGTGACGACCTAACCGGGCGGCTTCGATGAGTAGCCGGATGTCCTGCTTGCCAAGCGCTTCCGGATGCGGGGTCTGAGCCGGATGCTGCCAAAGTTGGTGAAGCCAATAATCGAGGGGTGTCGCTTCCGGCGCGGTTTCGCCAAAGTCGGCGCGGCCGAAGCGGATGGCTTGGCGACGGGCGGTGTGGTTGTGGATGTTGATGATATCGGGGCGGGCACCGTGGGCAAGCAAAAGCTGGATTGTAGCGCTGTCGCGGCCGCGGCGAATGGCGTGGTGGAGCGTCATTTCGCGGTCACCCTGGCGGGACCGGAGATTTGGATCGGCACCGGCACGGAGCATCTTTTCGACGCCTTCGACGTCGTCGAAATCGAGCATGCGAAGCAGGCAATAGCTGAGCCACGGAGGTTCGAGTTTCGGAGAACCGAGAATGGCTTCCAGGACGCCGTGGTTGGTGTGTTCGCAGGCATGATACAGCGCTTCATGGTGGTTGGGGTCGGCACCCGCGTCTAACAGTTGCTGGGCCATGTGGTGGAGTGCCGCGGCGTCGGCGGACGGGGGTTGGGCAGAGAGTTCAACGAGGGCCATCGTGGCGGCGAGATCGATCATAGGAACTGCACTTCTTCTTCAATGGAAAGTTCAAATCGGTCGTTGACACGGGTTTTTAGCTCCGCGAGGAGGGCGAGCAGTTCGGCGGTGGTGCCGCCGCCCGCGTTGTAAACGAGATTGGCGTGATAATCGGCAACTTTGATTCCGCCGATTTGCAGACCTTTGACGCCTACCTCTTCCAGAAACCAGCCGGCGGGAACTTTCCCTTCGATCACCTTGTTCGCGGGGACGGCGGCTCGGGCTTTTTCAGGAAGGTCCTTCAACAGAAAATTCTTGAAGATGCTGCCGGCGCAGGCCATTGCAGGCGGGAATTTGGCGTCCCTGGCCGCGCGAATCTGTTTCGACTTCTCTTGCTGCGCTTCGCGGTTTCCTGCCTCGAATTTCAATTTGGCGGAGAGGATTTGGAACGTCTTGTGGTCCTTAAACCGGGAGTGGCGATAGCGGAAGCCGCACTCCTCATTGGTCCACTCGCGGATGGCTGCGCCGTCAAAGAACTGCACCGACTCGACTCGCTGATGAATCGATTGGCCATACGCTCCGGCGTTGCCGTAAATGGCGGCGCCAACCCAGCCTGGGATGCCGGCCATGGATTCCATTCCCGCCAGCGAATGGACGTTGGCGAAATCGATGAGAGCGTTAAGATCGGCTCCGGCGGCGACGGTGACTGTTCGCACATCGGCGGTGATTTCGGTCGCGCTATAACGGAGAATAGCTCCGGCGTAGCCGTCGTCACTCACAATCAGATTCGTCCCGGCGCCGATGGAAGTCCAGCGGAGATTGGACGAAGCGAGAATTCTATAGGCCTCTTGAAATGCCAGAGGCGTCGCGGCATCGGCCAATAGCAGGCAGGGGCCGCCTAGCCGGAAGCGAGTATGGTGGCGCAGTTCTGCGCCGGGAAGCACGCGCAGGCCTTCCACTTGCGAGAGGCGGCGAAGTACCTCAACGGGGACCGTCATTATTATCAGGCTAACCGGAATGGCGCGGCTGAGTCTAACATTTCAGCGTGAAGAAGGTCTTTCAGACCGATGAAGTGGAAGCCCACGCATTGAACGACATTCACATGGAGATTCGGCGCGGTGAATACGTGTCGATCTCGGGACCATCGGGGTGCGGCAAGTCGATGCTGCTGGAGGAGTTGCACGCCGGCGGGGCAACCATTTGCATGGTGATGCACGACCCGCGATTTGCGCGCTGCGCTGAGCGGAGCATTCGCCTGTTCGACGGGCGCATTGTGGAGGAGCGCGTGATGGCGGCATCATAGAACGATATGGCCGCCAAATTCGCCGGATTCCCGAAGCAGGGATTGACGTTTCTCCAAGAGCTGAAAGCGAACAACGATCGCGAGTGGTTCACGCCGAGGAAGGCAGTATTTGATGAGAGCGTGAAGGCGCCGATGGTGGCGCTGGTGGAGGCGGTGAACGGGGAGTTGGCGACGTTCGCGCCGGAGTATTTGACGGAGCCGGCCAAGGCGATCTATCGCATCTATCGCGACACGCGGTTCAGCAACGACAAGACGCCGTACAAGACGCATATCGCGGCGAATCTGCATAAACAGGGAGCTGACAAGCACGCGGCGGCGGGCTATTACTTCAGTGTGGGCGCGGACGAGATTGAGATCGCGGCGGGCGTCTACATGCCGGGGCCGGAGGAGTTGCTGAAATTGCGGCAGCATATTTCGGCGAACTTCGCGGAGTTTTCAACGCTGGCCGCGGACAAGGCGGTGACGAAGCTTGTCGGGTCATTAAAAGGGGATTCGCTGGCGCGCCCGCCGAAAGGTTTTCCGCCGGATGATCCGGCGATCGATTGGATCAAGAGGAAGCAGTGGTATTACTTTCACACCGATTTGGATTTGGGAATTGCACTGACGACGAAGCTTCTTCCGGAGATTGTGAAGCGGTTTAAAGCAATGGCCCCGATGGTCGCGTTTTTCAATCGCGGTCTGACGCCGCGCAGTCAATCGCGCGATTTTCTAAGATGAAAAGAATGGTATTCGTCTTCCTGCTTCTATCCTTCGTGGCCGCCGCGCAGCCGGCCGCTACGTATCGCCAAGGCCATTCGCACATGGGCGAGGGCTTCAACGAAGGACCGCGCCAGAAGCCGTGGGAAATGCCGGGAGTGGGACACGTTTCGTTCGCCATCACCCACAAAAACCCCGAGACGCAGAAATGGTTTAACCAGGGCGTGGCGCTGCTGCACTCGTTCTGGTATTACGAGGCCGAGCGTTCCTTCCGCTGGTGTTTGCAGTTGGAGCCGGAGAACGCCATGGCGTGGTGGGGCCTTGCCGGAAGTCAGGCGGGCGGCAAGCGCGCGAAGGAGTTTCTGCAGGAAGCGTCGAAACGCAAAGGCGGCGTCAGCGAACGCGAGAGGCTGTACATTGAAGCCGACGTGGCGGGCTTGATTCCGGATCTGGGCGCAAAGGGAGACGAGCAGCAGCGCCGCCATCTTTTGGAACGGCTGGTAATGAAGTACCCGGACGACTTGGAAGCCAAGGCGTTTCTGGCGCTGAACATGATGGGAAGCGCGCGAATGGGCGCGGAGTTGTTGATTCGAGAAATACTCGCCAAAGCGCCGGATCATCCGGGCGCGCACCATTACCGCATTCACAATTGGGACGGGAAGGACCCGGAGTTTGCCCTGGTGAGCTGCAAGCGGTACGGCGAAGTGGCCTACGGAATTGGTCATGCGGTCCACATGCCGGGGCATGTGTATGCAGGCGCGGGGATGTGGCATGAAGCCGCAATTTCCATGGACGCGGCGACGCGCGTGGAGAAGAAATATATGCAGGACCGCCAGACGTTCCCGTTCGAGAATTGGAACTACGCGCACAACAAGAATTATCTGGCCTACATTCAAGCGCAGTTGGGAATGGAGAAGGCCGCGCTCAGCGCCGGACGGCAACTGATGGCCGCGCCGCGGATGGAGAAGGAGAACCGCCGCGGCGACGCGTTCCCGCTACACATGGAGGCGCAGGTTATCTTGCTGCGGACGTATGTGCGGTTCGGGCGGTGGAAGGAGTTGCTGGGGCCGGAGCAGTTTGAGTGGGACAGCGAAAAGTTGGGCAACAAAGTGCAGCGAGCATACGTGGAAGCGTTGGCGCACACGGCATTGGGTGACACGGTGAAGGCGCGAAAGTCGCTGGAAGCGTTGGAGGCGTTGAAAGAAGATGTCACCAAAAAGAACGATTATTTTGTGAAGTCCTGGTATCCGGTGATGGTTCGCGAGGTGAAGGGGAAGCTGCTGCTGGCTGGGGGAAAGACGCTGGAAGGGTTGACGGAATTGGGCGAGGCGGCGCTGGCGTGGGGCGCGCTGCTGCGGGAGCAGAATGATCCGCCCTTCTATCCGTCGAATGTTTATGATGATTTGGGGCTGGCTTATACAACCGCGAAGAGCCCGGTGCTGGCCAAGGCGGCGTATGGGAAGTCCTTAGAGCTGGTGCGCAACAATGCCTGGGCGCTTACCGGGCTGGGGGAAGCGCACACGGCGATTGGGGATAAGGAAAAAGCGGCGGAATTCGCCGGCCGGCTGCGGCACGTTTGGAGTGATGCCGACGCGCCGCCAATCGCGGCAGGGAAGGCCGTCGACGTCTCGCCGGGACCGCAGCGGAACTATAAGAAAACGACGCTGGCGGCGCTGGGTCCGGACCTGTGGACGCCATTCACCGCGCCTCGGCTGGATGCGTTGGACCCGCAACGCAAGAAGGTCACTCTCGAAGAATACGCCGGGCGGAATGTCGTCCTGATTTTCTACCTCGGACAGGAGTGCGCCCATTGCCTGGAACAGCTTCAAGCCGTGGCCAAGCGGAAGGAAGATTTCGAGAAACGCAACACGGCCGTGCTCGCGCTATCCAGCAATAAACCGGAGGATAACGCCGACTCCGTGAAGATCAAGGAACTGCCGTTCCGGCTGCTCTCCGATGAGCGGTTTGAAAACGCCAAGCGCTATTTGTCCTACGATGATTTTGAACGTCTCGAACTGCACTCAACCGTTCTGATCGACACCAAGGGAAAAGTGCGTTGGGCGCAGCGCGGGGGAGATCCGTTCACCGACTTTGATCGCCTCTTTAAGGAAATCGACCGGACGAATAAATCTTCCGAATGACGGAACGAAATCCGTCTTGCATCGTATAGCCAGTTAACCGGATACTCTCCGCCAGAGAGACCCTTTCCCCAACGACAACCCCCTCTGGCGGAGACCCGGATTGATCGAGTCGAAACGGGATGCAATGGCAATTCAGGAGCCTGGACTGTCCAATAATCCCAGTTACGTGTATTTTCGCAACTGAAAAATGACCGTTCGTGGCGCGCCACGGCTGGCGGCTGGCAGTTCAACTGAGTACCGTCGAAGAAACCATTTCGAATAATTCTATTCCGCTGGCTTTGACTGTTCCGGAAGTTCCGCCGGAAACTCTGTAAACGACGGATCTGAATTTGGTTTCGAGGTGAAGATTGATTGGAGGGCCGCGAATGGTGGAGCGCTTGGAGCGACGAACGGAATCTTTGCAAGGCCGATCGCTTTAAGGAATTCAATCTTGGCTACGTTATCCTTGCCGATAATGTCGGCTAGATCGCGAAGTGCGTCGTTCTGCAACTGATTGAGCCCTCGTTTGTCGATATTTCGCGCTTCGGTTTCCGCTGCTGCTTGAGCAGGCTGAAGGAAGCTGAGCCTGACTGTTTCAAGTTTATCCTCTAAGGCCTTGGGAAGGTTGAGCTTGATTACCTCGAGCTTTTCAATCCGGATTCCGTACTCGTCCAACTTCGAACTCAGGGCCGCTTGAGCGCTTTCCAGCGTAGCCGGCATGAAGTGGTGTGAATTTTCCGAAGCCTGCTGGGCTGGGCCATAGTATTCCTGGATATATGCCTGTATGGACGGCGAAATCAATTTAGCTGCTGAGAGTCGACAGATATGTTCTCGTAAGCTGCTGCCGGCAAGGATCTGGATCCATTTTTGTGCTGCTTCCGTGAGCTTTTTGTCGTAGTATTTCTCGCCGCGCGGGTCGTCTGAATATGCTCGCGGAGTACCTTGATGAGATCCATCTTCGTGAAAATCCGCAGCGATTCGTTGAACGTAATGGTTGGGATTTGCAATCTGCCAAAAAATTCCGAGTTCAAGCCTGACGGCGATCCCATCACTAGTCTGAATCGCTTCGCTGGTGTACTTCATAAGCTGCGTCTTGTATGTGATGCGGCCCTTGTATTCTTCGCCTTTCCACGCCGAAATTGTTGTGTATCCTCCGGTCGCATCAACCATCGCTGTCAGCTTCTTGTTTCGCAATAAGATGACTGCCTCTCCAGGCTCCCACAAGATCAATTCCTTAGTGCCAAACGCATACCTCATCCGAAGATGGCCGTATCGTGTGGCTCTGTATTGTGCGTAGCGTCTGCTGTTCCTAAAAACGAACACGCCGCCGACGAGTGCTGCGACCAGGAATCCGGCCATCGATAGCCACGTCATCATATCCTCCCTGTGCTTTTTCTCTTTAGCGGCGTTCTTGGCCGCTTCTGCCCGCGCGGACCGCTCCGTTTGCTCAACGCGAGCGGCGAGTGATTTGCGCAAAGTGTACGCATATCCTATCGTTCCGTTCGGATCGATGCCTTTCAAAATGTTGAACAATCGCCCCGCCTCGTCGTACCTAATATATCGGCTTTGCTGTTCAAGATATGTCTTTTGTTCGTTCGACAAGGGAGACTCTTTGATGGCTAGTTGTAGCTGGGGGTAATCTTTTCCGACATCTGAGTCAAGATCGCCCCGAGTTGATTCGGGATTATAGAAGCTTTTGGCTTCGGCATCATAAATGGAATTGATTCGATCAATGATGGCCTTCAAATGCACAGATTCGTCCTCGCCGCCCCTTGTTTGCCAGCTTGCCATTATTCGTCGCAACTGCCTTTGACGTTCGCCTTCAACCGTCGGCAATCTCTCCAAAGATGACAGCGATTCACCCAGCTCACAAGAATTTCGACTAAGTCGCAGTATGGTCATTCTAGTGCCGATCTCTTCGGAAGTCTTAATTGAGTCGGCTAACTCGTCAATTGTTGCGCCTATTCCAGGCAACTCGATGAGCTTTATAGCATTCGAAAAACGGGCATTGACCGCCATTTCCTCACTAATTTTTCGTACTCGTCGATATTCCTCGTTAAGGAACACACACTTTGGGTCACTGCGATGATTCGCTCCAGACGGAGCTTTGCGCTTCGCCACAATTAGTGGGGATTGTGCGCTTACAATCGAAACGGTGAGCGCGAGCGATAGGAGGACGAAAGGGCCGATCATGATGGTCTTCACCAAAGTTAGGGTTTCTCTGAGCACACATAAGCAAGGGAGAACGCGAGCGTACTATTCGGTCTCCTCAACTGGACCTTAGCCCGGCAAGGATCAAACGACCCTTTGCGTTCTTTAAGGAGTACAATACATCATAGTATCGTAGTCTCGGAACCCTAAATTTACGGTCGGCATTCAAGAAATGCCTCTATTCCGGCGCAATCAGCATCCAAACGGCTTGCGGGTAGTGCAGCCGATGAACCTGATGACGCTGGGCCTTTACAATGAACCGGCCGGGGCCTACTTGCCCTCCGTCCTCTTCTGACCATATAGTTGAGTCCATGCGATACGCCGTTCTTCTTGCGTTGACTTTGGGAATCTCCTGTTTCGCCGACGACAGCGGACGGTTGTTGCGGCTGGATCATTATGTCAGCGTAAAATCCACGGTCCCGGCAATCGCCGGGCAGATGGCACAGATTTATGTCCGGGAAGTGGTACAGGCGCGGCACGGCAAGGAAGTCGTACTGTTCATTCATGGCGCGGGCACGCCGGCGGAGGTGGCCTTCGACGTCCCCTATCAGGACTACAGTTGGATGGCGTTTCTCGCAAGGGCCGGATACGACGTGTTCTCGATGGATATGACGGGCTATGGGCGGTCGACTCGGCCATTGGCGATGAACGACCCTTGCAACATGGCCCCCGAGGAGCAGAAATCCCTGTTCGGCGCTGTGTGCGCACCGAGCTACGGCCAGCAGATGACGACGCTGGCTTCCGATTGGAACGACATCGGCGCAGTCGTCGATTATTTGCGGGCGCATCGGCGCGTGGAGAAGGTCAACCTCATTGGCTGGTCACTGGGCGGGCCGCGGGCGGGCGGGTATGCGGCGCATCATCCGGACAAAGTGAACAAGCTGGTACTGCTGGCGCCGGCCTATCGGCGGGGAGCCTCCATGGATCCGCCGGCGGTCGTCCCGGCCAAAGGCCCGGCATTCGGGAAACAGACTCGAGTTGATCTCGACGCCAATTGGGACCGGCAAATCGGCTGCCCCGATCAAATAGATCCAAAGGCGCGGGAAGCCGTATGGGCAGACATGCTGGCGTCCGATCCGCAGGGGGCGACTTGGGGCACGGGAGTGCGCCGCGCGCCATTGGTGACGACATGGGGCTGGAACGAAAGCGTCGTCAGCAAAATGCAGATTCCGGCGCTGCTCGTGGCCGCCGCGCACGATAAACAGGTTCCCGCCGCCGGCGTGAAGACTCTTTACGACGACATGGGATCGAAGCAAAAGGTCTTCGTCGATCTGGCCTGTACGTCGCACAACGCGCTGTGGGAGAAGAACCATCTTCTGCTATTCCGCGCGTCGCTCGAATGGCTGCGCGACGGCTCCGTCAACGGCAACAAAGAGGGCGTCGTGAAGCTGGGCTATTAGCAAGGCAGGACAGATGCGTCAGGGCGCCGAACGATTGGAAGAATTGGCAATTACGGTGCCGTACTGCCTTTACCGTAATCCGCGTCCAGTGCGGTAAAATCATTCATTGCTGCCGCGTTCCTGGAGTTCACCGAGAATGCCGCTTTCGAGAAACCAGTGCGCGGCAAATGATTCTGGGTGGTACGTAAGGCTGGGTCCGCTTAACCCAATTGGGTGCAGCACAGGCGCCGGGGAGGGCCCGTCGATTCTGCCCCAAGCGGGCTGTGTGGCCGAACGGAATCAAACAGCGGCTCAGTTCTGGTTTAGCCTGCCCAGGTTGCTGCGAATTCACGGGCCTTATGAACGCCGTCAATTCCCTCCACAACTACACCACCGCACAATTACAAGTGATAAGCTACGGTGCATGAGTCGCCTCGCACGCATACTGATACCGGCTATTCTGAGCTTTGGAGTACTCAACGCTCAGGAAACAACAGGCAGCATAACAGGAGTAGTTAAAGATGCAACGGGCGCTGTCATCATCGGTGCCGCCGTCACTGCGGTAAACCAGCAAACGGCCGCCGAATTCCGCGCCGCCACGGACTCCAGTGGCGCTTATCAGTTTCCTCTGCTCCGAGCCGGCACCTATCGCATCGCCGTAGAAAGCAAAGGCTTCCAGCGCGTCCAGCAAATGGTCGTCGTCAATACCTCCGAACGCCCCCGCATCGATGTCACCTTGAACGTCGGCCAGGTCACCGACACCGTTAATGTCACCGCCGAAACTCCACTCCTGCAAAGCGAAAAGTCGACCATCGGCCAGGTCGTCGAACAGCGCACCATTCAGTCCATCCCCCTCGCCACCCGCAATTTCACCCAGATTCTCGGCATCTCCGCCGGCGTCGTCGGCTCCGTCTTCAATGCCGATAACCCCGGCACGGGCTCCGATTCCGTGAGCGTCAACGGGGCCCGCCGCGGTTCCAATAACCTGCTCGTCGACGGCGTTCCCACCACTAACCCCCTCAACAACGCCCCCGACGGCGACGGCACGCCGTCCATCGAGTTCCTTGGTGAATTCAAAGTTATGACGAGCCTTTTCAGCGCCGAATACGGCCGCAATCTCGGCTCCACAATTAACGTCACCACCCGCTCCGGCACCAATCAGTTCCACGGCGCCGCCTATGACTTCCTGCGCAACACCAAGCTCAACGCCCGCCCCTTCTTCAATCCCGTTCGCGGCCAGAACAACCAGAACCAGTACGGCGGCAATCTGGGCGGCCCCATTCTGCTACCCAAAATCTACAACGGCAAGGACAAAACCTTCTTCTTCGTCGGCTGGGAAAGCTCCCGCCAGCGCAACGCCAATTCAGCGAACGCGGCCATCCAGCGCATCGTCCCCACCGTCGGCATGCGCTCCGGCGATTTCACCGGCCGCCGCATTATCAACGACCCGGTCACCGGCACACCCTTCCCCGGCAACATGATTCCGGCCTCGCGCATCAACCCCATTTCCAAGGCCATCCAGGACAAGTTCATCCCTTCGCCTAACTTCTCCTTGGGGGCGAATAACTTCTTCGCCGCCCGCTCCATCGCCACCGACATCGACATGTGGACAGTGAAATTCGATCACCGCTTCTCCGATAAAGACTCGATCTCCGGCCGCTGGTTCAAGAGCAAACAGGGCGATCTCAGCCCGTTTAACAGGGGCCTGCCCGGCTTCGGTGAAATCGCCAACCGCCAGAAGGATTCCGGCAATGTCACCTACACCCACCTCTTTAGCGGCACCCAGGTTTTGGAGGCCCGCTTCGGTTTCGATGACTCCTCCCAGTTCCTGCAAATGCAAAATGCCGACGCTCCCAGCGCTGTCGGCCTGAAGCCCCTTTCCGTCACTAATCTCGACGGCATGCCCCGCATCAATATTGTCAATTATGTCCAGTTCGGCAACGAAGCCAACTGGTCGGACTTCATCAAGCGCTACACCGGCGGAGCCACCATGACTTGGATCCGCGGCAAGCACAACATTAAGTACGGTATCGAAACCCAAATCGCCGATTACAACCCCAAGAACGCCCTTGTCAGCCGCGGCCTCTGGCAGTACAACGGACAGGCCAGCGGCGACGAATACGCCGACTTCCTCCTAAGCCACGCCCGCCTCAAACAGTTCAGCGCTCCCGGCGGCAAGGGTGGCGAGCTCAAAATGCGCGACAATCTCATGTCCTATTTCGTCACTGACGATTGGAAGGTTAACCAGAAGCTCACCGTCAACTGGGGTGTCCGCTACGAGTATCACTACCAGCCCTATGCCTACAACCTCGGCATGTTGAACTGGTGGCCCGAAAACTACAAAGGCGTCGGCACGCTCGAAGGCTCCGGCATCGTCCAGGGCGGCGTCAACGGCGTCCCCAGGAGCACCGTCAACAACGACGGCAACAACGTCGCCCCCCGCGTCGGCATTGCTTACCGCGTCACCGATTCCTGGGTTATCCGCGCCGGCGCCGGTCTCTATTACGACACCCGCACCGGCCAAATCGCTCAGCAGGCCTTCCAAAATCCGCCCACTTCCACCCGCATCGAAGCCGATTGTTCCGCCCCCGGCACCCCCTGCAGCCTCAATACCCCCGATAACTGGACCTACCTCGATCCCGGGCATGACCCCAGCCGCATCCCCTTCCCCACCCGCGCCAACGACCAGTTCCAGGTTTGGGGTACCGAGCGCAAAACGAAGATGGATCACGCCTGGCAGTACAACTTCAGCCTCCAGAAACAGTTTCGCGGAAACGTCCTGATTGAATCCGCCTACGTCGGCACCAAGGGCACCAACCTGATGGCCCGCCGTAACTTCAATCCGCTCATCCCGCAGGCCAACGGCACCACCGCCCGGCAGTACCCCGGCTTCGGCACGCTGCTCGTCACCGCGCAAAACGGCTCGTCTTCGTACCACTCCTTTCAGACGACGGTGAAGAAGCGCAGCAAGCTCACCACGCTCCAGGGCGCTTATACCTGGGGCAAAACGCTCGGCAACGGGGACGACGGCGCTCGCTTCTTCACCAGCCTTTTCGCCACTCCCTGGAACGATTTCAGCCGCGCCAAAGGGCCCGCCAACTTTGACCGCTCGCACCGCTTTACCCTCGTCGTTAACCAGGACTTGCCCAACATGTTCGATGGCGGCACCGCCAAGTTCCTCCTGAATAATTGGTCGGTCAATGCTTTTGTCGTCATGCAGACCGGCACCCCCATCACCGTCTTCAATCGCGATAGCGGCCAAGGCCTTGGCGGCATCGCTACCGACCCGGCCGGCGCCTTCTTCGCCAACGTCAACGCGGGCGTCGATCTTCTCACCCCCGGTGATCTGAAGGCCAACCTCCGCAACTACATCAACTCCGCCGCCTTCTTCCGCGCTCCCCGCGGCACATATGGCAACTCCGGCCGCGGCATGCTCCGCGGACCCGGCCAGTCTACAATCGACTTCTCCATATTCAAGGATTTCAAATTCTCCGAACGCGTCGGGACCCAGTTCCGTACGGAAATGTTCAACATCCTGAACAAGGGCAACTTCGGCAACCCCGGCAACAACCTGGATAACGCCAACTTCGGCCAGATCACGTCCACCTCCGTCAACGCCCGCCTCATCCAGGCGGCGTTGAAGTTCACGTTCTAACCATGCGGCTCTGCCTCCTGCTCCTCGCGCCGGTTTTGCTGCAAGCGCAAGGAATGGGAAGCGGCAAGCGCCTGGCAACTGCTAAGCCAACGGGGCGGACGCTAAGTCCGCCCCGCTTCGTTTTCAGAGATGTCGCCGCCGCCGCCGGCCTCACCGCCAAACACCAATACGGCGACGGCACTTCCCGCTTCATCCTCTCCATGACCGGTAACGGCGTCGCCGTCATTGACTTCGACAACGACAGCCGCCCCGACCTCCTTTTCAACGACGGTCGCGCTCCTGTTCTCTACAAAAACAAGGGCGCAGGAACCTTCCTGAACGCCACCGGGGACAGCGGTCTGGCCCCCCGCCCATGGGGGCAAGGCGTCTGCGCCGGCGATTTCGATAATGACGGCTGGACCGACGTTTTCCTCACTTACTACGGCCCCAGCCGCCTTTACCGTAACAGCAAAGGTAAGTTCCAAAACCTTCCCTTCCCCGAATCCGGCAACCGCTTTTCAACCTCCTGCGCGTTCGTCGATTACGACCGCGACGGCCTTCTCGACCTGATAGTGTCCAACTACGTTGCCTTCGATCTCACAACGGCGCAAAAGCCCGGCGCCACCAAATACTGCACCTGGCAAGGACTCGAAGTCTTCTGCGGCCCTCGCGGCTTTCCCACGGACCGGCCCCAGCTCTTTCACAACGAAGGCAGCGGCCAGTTCAAAGACGTTTCCGCCCAAGCGCTCAAAGGAATTGACGGCCTCCATTACGGCCTCGGCGTCGCCGTCGCCGACTTCGATGGCGACGGCTGGCCCGACATCTACATCGCCTGTGACTCCACGCCCGGCATCTTATTGCGCAACAACAAAGACGGCACATTGA
>CAMDKT010000097.1 GCA_945900935.1 Candidatus Sulfopaludibacter sp. SbA3
GCCGTTCCGAAATCACCGCCGCCGAACTCTCGTCGTTCGTGGCGGAACGCGTCGCCCCGCACAAGAAGATTCGCCAATGGGAGTTCGTCGAATCCATCCCTAAATCCCCGTCGGGCAAAATCCTCCGACGCCTCTTGCGCGGCTGACAGTATCGAGGCGGAAGATAGATTGGAACACTTTCCAGATTGGTTTGCCCGCGCAAACGCTGGGGGATCGCCATGCCAGGCTCCGTACCCGCTAGTCGTACTCGATAGCCACCGCAACCGCCTTTCAATTCTGCTAGGCTTGAACTCGTCATCCCGACATAAATAGATTTGCTGCCCGGAGGTTCCTAAGTGAACTTACGTCTGTTGTTAGTTACGCTCTGTTGTCAACTGCCAGGTCCCGTCGTTGCACAGCAAGCCGATCAGGCTTATCCCTTTACGTCGAGTATGCGCTCGACTGTTCCCTTAACTCCAGTGACCTCGGAAAATGTCTATTTACCTCCGGGCGGGAGCGTTTCCTGCCTCGATGCTGTTAACAATGGGAGCCGCTACGTCTGCTTGGCTGACACAGGCGCAATTCTCGAATGGACAAGAGACAATCAATTTCGGCGGTTGGCGGATGGCTTCAAGGGTCCCCTTCAGGCGCGGGCGAGTCCTGACGGTTCGATTTGGGTTCTGGACTACGGCCTGGGGATGCTTTTCCGGATTAGCCGGGAAGGCACTGTTTCTGAAATACTCGGCTCAGGCAGTAACACAGACATACTCCGTCCGGGTGTGGCGTCATTCGGCCTACGCGCTTTTATCTTACCTGCCGCCGGGCCAGGTTCCGGTGTGGAGATTGCATCGGATGGAAACGGGAATTTGTATATCGGGCTTATTGATGAGGCCTTTTTTGGGCTGGGTGCCGCTCGCCAGATTCGGAGAAAGTTCGCGGTGCTGCGAATTCGACCTGGAACCACGACCCCAGAGTTATTCTGGGACGCCTCGGCCTACTTCGCCGAAAGAACGGATGCATTGCGAATAACGGCTCTCGCCGTTGATCCGGCACAGAACATTTGCTTCGTAATAAACGGAAAGCTGTTCCGGCGAACGGGCGGCGGGACCGTCACGGAACTGGCAGGGGGGAGGTACGCTGCACTCGATGCGGATCCCGTCAAGACGATTATTAGCGGAGCTGATGGCGACTACATTTTGCACACGGTGAATGGGATGCTTTTCCGGCTAGCCTTTGGGGAGTTGCGCGTGGAATTGGAGCCATTTGGCCGGCTGGATGGCGTGATTGCCCGGCAGGGCACTGAACTGGTCGGAATCGACTTGGCTTTCAAAAGGCTCACCGGTTATGTTCGCAACGCAACGGGAGGGTACGCGGCCAGGGAGTTGGGCAAACTGGCCCAATTGTTGCCGGTGCTGGGAAGCCGAGTCGCAAGGCAACCCCTGGAAAGACCAGTATCAGTGACGACGGACCGGGAGAGCCTTCTTCTCGTAGTTGAGGAAAGAGAAGGGAGTGTATACGGGTTCGCTAACGACAACGTCGTTTCACGCATCGCTCGTTCCACTTACGATCCCGCCAATCCGCCGCCGTCAGTGTTGCGCACCGAAAGCTTCACCCTCGATACACTTCCCTATCGGGTCGTGGCGGCAGCGTCCAGCAGCGAGGGCCGACTGCACCTCGTTGACCGGGCCTGCAATCTGCTTGTGCAGACTGAGGGGCGAGAGGTCCGAATGGTACACCGGCTCCTGGCAAACTCCGAATGCGGGGCGGCGACGATATTGTTCGACGCGGGCCGGAGAGTGATCGTTGCGCTCCACTCGCAGGGCCAGCTTCTGCTCGGCAGCGGCAACGCAACGGAGGGCGAGTGGACGTTCGGCCGCATTTATTCCGCCAGCACGAGCATCCTCTCTGCCTTCAACCTTCCGTCCGGTGAGATTTTCGTGCTTGAAGGGAACGGGACCACCAGTTGGCAAGCCCGGCGTGTCAACCCGGTCACTAGCCGGGCGATTCCGATCAGCGTTGACCCGAATTCGCGCATTCCCAATCTTCGGCTCAGTTCGGCGTCCGCCGATTCGAGCGGTAGAATAATTGCGGTTACCTGCTGCACTGGGACCGAATCTGGGGGAACCGGAACGAAACAAGTGGTTTTGCTTTCCTATTCCGGAACCGCCCTGACTGGCATACCGACACCGGTAACCCTAATGGAGGCGTTGCCGGGAGAACAGCCGGAGGCCGTTTTCCCGTATGCCAAAGGCCTGATGGTCCGTGCCTCCACAAACCGCCTGTTCACCGGGGACCTGACGCGGGTCCGGTCTGCCGATAGCTTACCCGCCGGAGGCAATCGGCTCTCGCTCGGCGGTAACGTCTTCCTCACTTTCACTCCCGGCCAGAAGCGGGATCTGACAATAAAATTGACCTCAGGCTTTACCTTTGTCCGCTTTCGCAGCAGCCTCCTCTGCACGGGGATTTATTCCCGATACGCCAGCCTCGGCCCGGCTGCGGGTGTTGCCCCGGCCAACCTGACATTCACTCTGGATACGGAGGCGGTGTCCCTAATTAACGGTTCTTGTACGATCACAGTCCGATCAGACAATTACGGGGAGATTGCGCGATCCGAAGTTTTTCTCGTACCGGATAATTTGCCCGGCGGTAACCCTGTGGAACCTTCGAGAAACGACATATCGGTCTTCGATTCTCCCGCCCCGTTCAGCTTCGACGTGAAACAAACAGAGGTCCAGCGGAGCATCTATATCCACAATCGAGCCGCGGACCGGAGAATTGTGCGAATTTCAGCTCCGGTGGTGGCCGGTCTAACCGTCGAGCCTGCTGCCGTGGATGTTCCTGCCTATTCCTTCGGCACGTTCGTTGTGAAGATTACGCCATCGGCTTTAACACGCCAGAGCTACTCGCTGCCGCTTAGTTTCGGATGTACACAATGTATCGCTGAGGAAATACGGCTTTCTTTCCAGGTGACGCAGAATCCGGTATCCATCGACCTGAGTGCTGAATCGGCCCTTATCGACGAGGGTGTAGTGAAGGTGCGCAATCAGAATCTCTGGACGTGCGCCAACGTGGTCTTGAGCGGACTGCAGGAATCGGACTTGGTGGTGCAAACGGACTTCCCTGGAGGAACGAAACCCTGGTTCACTGTCAAGAAGGGACCCGTGGCCATCGCACCGGACCAGCGGACCACGATTCGCTACGATCTACTTTTGGACCGCGCGGCACTGCCACGGACCGCCGGAAGCGCCACGGTTATCTTCGCTCCGGCAAAACAGGGCTCGTTTGCACGTCGATTCGTAACCGTTTTCTTTGTCCCGGAGGCCGAAGGCACGCAATCCAAGATCATCGGATTTGAAGGCGGCTCCGCTGTCAGTCTGACTAAAGGTCAAGTCGGCAGGTTGAGCATTCCTCTGCACAGCCGGTCCGACTCCCCGCTTACCTACACGGCGTACGCCGTTCGCGGCGAAGAAACCTCGGCGGTGCTGTATTCCGTCCAGGGAACCGTCGCCGAGGGCTTGAATTCAATTGACCTCAACATTGAGCGTTCGCTCAATGCCGGTGGTTCGAACGACTCGCTAGACATCGTCGTTGCATTCTCGAATTCCGAGAAAATGGTCTATCGGCTGGATGTTGTCAATGGGGAGTTGAGCCCGACTGACCAGTTGCCCGGCAAGAATGGGGAGAGAAGAATTGGCAAGTGCGCCGCCCGCAACCTGTTCATTACACCTCGGGAACCAGCGCTGCCATTTACGGTGAGACGTAATATTGGGATGCGATTCGTGTTGGAACTTCGCGATAATTGCGGTCAACTGTTGAATTCTTCGGACGGCGCTAAACTTGTGTTCAATGTTTCCCCGCCAAACGGCCCGGTTACGACGACGAATCTGGGAAACGGAATTTGGGAGATATTCTGGCGCCCAGAGGTAGTGGCGGAAAACGTGTCCCTCAAAATTGTTGCGGCGCGAGTTCCGAACGAGTCGGAGGTTTACGCCGGGCAACTCACGATTAGCGGAACGGTGTCCGACACTTCGGTACCGAGTGTGCGCGGGTTTAGTGTGGTTGACGGCGCCAGTTTCGCGGAAAAACAGATCACGGCTCCAGGGGCGGTGATATCGATCTTCGGAGAGAATCTCGCCCCGATGGCGAGTGCCGCAGGAGATTCCTCGATCGCTCTTCCCAGAGAAATCGAGGGTTTGAGCGTTCAGATTAATAGCCTTCCCGTGCCTCTCTGGTATGTGTCTCCAACGCAAGTGAATATTCAAGTTCCAACTGACCTTCCACCTGCCGAGTACCGCGTATTTGTGAAGCGCGGCGCATTCGCGTCGGCGCCTGCGGCGATCGCGATTGGAGCCGCATCGCCGGGAATCTTTACGGTGAATCAGCGCGGTAGCGGGCAGGGCCAAGTTTGGTACACCGGCGCGGACGGCAACGAGCGGCTCGCGAGTCCCGAGAGTCCTGTATCACCGGACAGCCTAATTACGATTTATGCCAATGGACTCGGCGCGACGACCCCCGCGCTCGTGGAGGGCATGCCCGTCCCCAGTCAAGAGGGCGCCGTGCTTCACGAAGTCCGCGGCCAAATAGAGGTCTTGATTGCCGGACGCCGGGCGACTTTGAAGCAAGCCTACCTTGTGCCTGGTTTGATTGGCGTTTATGCGGTTGTTGCTGATATTCCACCGGAGACTCCCCCCGGATCAGCGGTTCCGCTCCAAATCCTGGTAAACGGTGCCGAAAGTCAGATTGTTTCATTCGCGGTCAGGTAGATCGCAGAACGAAAACGGTCCAGGTTGGTGCCGTCCTGTCGGAGCCGGATTCGCTTTCTCCGCAAAATCCGCCCACGCCCCTAAACAGCGCTAAACTGCAAAACAGTATGCGCTTCCTCCTGATCCTGACCGCCACCGCACTCTTCGCCGCAACCGACGACGCGAAACTCCTCAAAGACCTGAAATACCGTTCCATCGGCCCCGCGCGCGGCGGCCGCGTCACCGCCGTCGCCGGCCATCCCTCCCAGCCCAACACATACTACTTCGGCGCCACCGGCGGCGGCGTCTGGAAAACCACCAACGCCGGCGGCACATGGTCCCCCATCACCGATGGCTTCCTCAAAACCGGCTCCGTTGGCGCCCTCGCCGTCGCCGAATCCGACCCCAACATCATCTACCTCGGTATGGGCGAACAGCCCATCCGCGGCAACGCCTCCCACGGTGACGGCGTCTACAAATCCATCGACGCCGGCCGCACTTGGACCCACATCGGCCTCGCCGATACCCGCCAAATCGGACGCGTCCGCGTCCATCCCAAAAACGCCGATATCGTCTACGTCTGCGCCCTCGGCCACATGTCCGGCCCCAACGCCGAACGCGGTATTTTCAAATCCGAAAACGGCGGCAAAACCTGGACGCACGTCTACACGCGAGGCGACAAAGCCGGCTGCGTCGATCTCATTCTCGACCCCTCCAACGCCAACATCCTTTACGCCGGATTCTGGCAAGTCATCCGCACCCCCTACAGCCTGGAGTCCGGCGGCCCTGGCAGCGGCCTGTTCAAATCGACCGACGCCGGCGCCACTTGGACCGAGATCGGCCGCAACACCGGCGGTCCCGTTAAAGGCCCGCACGGCAAGATCGGCGTCACTGTCTCCCCCGTGAATCCCGACCGCGTCTGGGCCACCATCGAAGCCGAGGACGGCGGCGTCTTCCGCTCCGACAACGCCGGCAAAACATGGACCCGCGTCAACGAGCAGCGAATGCTCCGCCAGCGCGCCTGGTACTACTCGCGCATCTATGCCGACCCCGCCAAGCTCGACACCGTCTACGTCCTCAACGTCAATTTTCACCGCTCCGACGACGGCGGCCGCACCTATACAAACATCACCACGCCCCACGGCGATAACCACGATCTCTGGATCGCCCCCAACAACCCCAGCCGCATGATTGAAGGCAATGACGGCGGCGCCAACGTCTCCAATGACGCCGGCCGCGTTTGGTCGTCCATCATGAACCAGCCCACCGCCCAGTTCTACCGCGTCGCCGTCGATAACGACTTTCCCTACGGCATCTACGGCGCCCAACAGGACAACTCAACCATGAAGGTGAAATCCCGCGGCAACAGCGGCGCCATCACCGAGCGCGACTGGCACGACGTCGGCGGCGGCGAAAGCGGCTGGATCGCCCCCGACCCCAAAGATTTGAACATCGTCTATGCCGGCTCTTACGGCGGACTGCTCACCCGCTATGACCACCGCTCCGCCCAGGTCCGCACCGTCAACGTCTGGCCCGACAACCCCATGGGCGCCGGCGTCGAAGCCATGAAATACCGCTTCCAGTGGAACTTCCCCCTGCTGTTCTCTCCCCACGATCCAAACGTCCTCTACACCGGCGGCAACATGGTCTTCCTCTCCACCGACGAA
The DNA here is from genome assembly GCA_945900935.1 of Candidatus Sulfopaludibacter sp. SbA3. Classification (GTDB taxonomy): domain Bacteria; phylum Acidobacteriota; class Terriglobia; order Bryobacterales; family Bryobacteraceae. The sequence goes on from CAMDKT010000097.1 coordinate 6,389, forward strand.
GGCCAAAGCTGGCAGCCCATCAGCCCCGATCTCACCCGCAACGACAAGTCCAAGCAAGGCCCCACCGGCGGTCCCATTACGAAGGACAACACCAGCGTCGAGTACTACTGCACCCTCTTCACCATCGACGAATCGCGTCTCACCAAGGGTCTTATTTGGGCAGGCAGCGATGACGGATTGGTCCATGTAACCCGCGACGGCGGCAGGACATGGGCGAACGTCACGCCGCCCAAAGACATCATGCCCGAATGGATTCAAATCAACTCCATCGAAGCCTCCCCCAACGATCCGGCCACCGCATTTATCGCCGCCACCGCTTACAAAAGCGACGACCACCGCCCCTACCTCTACCGCACCGCCGATTACGGCAAAACGTGGAAAAAGATCGTCACCGGCATCCAGGACAACGCCTTCACCCGCGTCATCCGCGAAGATCCCAACAAGCGCGGGATCCTCTTTGCCGGCGCCGAAACCGGCATCTATCTGTCGCTCGATAACGGCGATAACTGGCAGCAATTCCAGCTCAATCTTCCCGTCGTCCCCATCACCGACATGGCGTTCCATAAGCGCGATAACGACCTCATCATCGCCACGCAGGGCCGCGCCTTCTGGGTACTCGACGACCTCCCCATTCTCCACCAGCTCACCGATTCCATCCGCGCCGCCGACGTCCACCTATTCCAGCCCAAGCCCGCCTACCGCTACGCCGGCCGCGGCCCCTCCAGCGCCGCCGTCAGCTATCTGTTGAAGGACAAGGCCGACGAAGTGACCATCGAATTCTTTGACTCCGCCGCCAAGCCGATCAAAAAATTCTCCAGCAAAGACAAGGAAAACGCGCCCGCCATCGCCGCCGGGCTCAATCGTTTCTCGTGGGACATGCGCTACCCGGACTCAACCAGCTTTCCCGGCATGATCTACTGGGCCGGCAACTCCCGCGGACCCGTCGCTGTCCCCGGTGCCTATTCCGTCAAACTCACCGTCGACGGCAAGCCATTCTCCCAGCCCTTCGAGATCAGGAAGGACCCTCGCATGGGCGGCACGATTCCCGACCTGCAAAAGCAGTTCGATCTCTCGCTTCAGCTCCGCGACAAAGTAACCCAGACCAACGACGCCGTCATTCAAATCCGCGATATCCGCAAGCAAATTGACGATCTGGTCGCCCGCGCGGCGACTGAAAAGGCAGTGGTCGAAGCGGGGAAGAAACTCTCGAAGGATCTCACCGCCATCGAGGAGGAGCTCTATCAGACGAAGAACCAGAGCGACCAGGATCCGTTGAACTTCCCCATCAAATTGAATAACAAGTTAGCCGCCCTGCTCGGCGTAGTCCAGAGTTCCGACACCGCTCCCACAGCCCAGTCCAATCAGGTTTACGAAGATCTGGCGACCAAGGTCAATGGTCATCTCCGCCGCCTGAACGGCCTCATCGGCAGCGACATCCCCGCTTTCAACAAACAAGTTCGCGACGCCGCGGTTCCGGCTGTGATCGTGAAAACAAGATAGTCCGCGAGCCGCAACCGGCACCCGGCCCGAATTCCGGACCTCTTGCGGGTTCCCAGACGTCGGCACATCGTCCAAACGGTTCTCTATCTGGGGGGAGCCGCTCCCGCTGGAGAGCGGCTACACTTCGCCGGCAATGCGTTGCGCTGCTGGCGAAAGGCGACCGGGAAAAGGCGATTGCCGCGGCACTGTCCCGGCTCCGCGCCATGAAGAGCGAGGACCACACCTGGGCCAAGCGCGTTCTCCACGGCGCCACACTGGAAGACACTCTGCGATAGTTCTACTTCCCCGCCGGCGCCCGCCGCCGCAGCTCATCAAAAAAATGCAGCAAAAACGTCAAATGCGTCAGCGGCTTCTCGCCACTCGCATCGTCGGAAACGAACGCCGCGAGGCGCTTGCCGTCCGGCGCAAGATCGTAGGTAGGAAGGAGGCCAATTATCCGCAGGCGCGTCTCCGCCCACACACGGACCTTCCCCGCCGCGAATGAATCCCCTTTCGCGGTAAAGCCGGCGGCCATCACGCGCCCGTCCAGGGTCTGAAACAACAGTTCCCGGCCGTCGCGCGACCACAGCGGAAAGCGGCCTCCGCCCGTCGAAATCTGCCACCGGCCTCCCGGCCCGGGGAACGGACGCACATACACTTCCAGGGTCCCCGACTCATCCGAACTATAAGACAGCCAGCGCCCGTCAGGCGAAAACGCCGGATGGACTTCGATGAAAGGCGTTCCCAGGAACAGTTCCGCTTTCCCGAGCCGCACCCCGGAATCCCCTTCGACACCCACCGTGAAAATGTCCGGGCTGCCGCCGTTCCCGGACTGATTGTAAGCCAGGCGCTTTCCGTCCGGTGAGAACGAAAAGGGAACCTCTAAAGGCTTGCCCTCGGTCAGCCGCTTCGCCTGGCCCGATCCGTCCGAGTGGATTCCGTACAACCCTGAGGCAGCTTGGTTCTGCGAGCGGAACACAATATTCTTCCCGTCGGGAGTCCACACCGGGTAATGATTCAAACCCGGCAGGAAACTCAGCCGTGACGGAGTGTCCCGGTCCAAGTCCTTCACCCAGATGTCCGACCCCTTACCGCTGCTCATGGAAAACGCCAGCCGCTTGCCGTCGGGCGAGAAGCGCGGCGTGAAGTATCTGCCCGGCGGCGCGTGCAGCAGATGTGTCGAATTGCCAACGCTACCCACCCAGGAAATCGACCACCCTGTCCCTGATGCCTTTCCGGACAGGTAGACGAACGTGCCGTTCTGCGCGAACGCAAAATCACCGCCCGCCGCCGTGTCGCTGCTGACATCATCCAGCATGGGCACCGGCGAGCCAGTGGCGGCCAACCGGCCAGGGTCGAAGGGCATCGCGAACAGCGTGCTCTCGTGCAGATAGATCAGGTGGCCGGTCCCGGTTAACGCCGGCAAATAGCGGGGCGAAAATCCCACGCGCGCGACCGTCTTCCGCTCGCCCGTCTGGAGCGAGAGTACCTCAATGGTCGCCGCTTCGTAGTTGTTTCTATTGGCCGACGCCGTGAACAGGACCGCCTGGCTGCCGGGAAAAACCTGCGGCCAGCGGTGGGTCAGCTCACCGGATGCCAGCTTCGTCATCGGCACGGGCGTTCCACCGGCGGAAGGGACCCGCGAGAGGGCGCCGACATCCTCCAGCGCCGCGACAATGTTGTCGTCGTCGCCCCAGCTCGCGCCCCGGAAGGACGGCGCGTCGCACAATGTCACCGCCGCCCCGCCTTCCACCGCGATCTTCTTCATCTTGCCGCCGGCGAAGAAGCCGATCCATTGGCTGTCCGGTGAGAAAAACGGGAAACTGGCGTCGTCGGTTCCGGCCAGCGGCGTCACTTGGGTCTGATGCAGTTGGCGTGTGTGGAGCCGTACCTTTCCATCCGCGGCGCGCAACGTGAGCGCCAGCCGCGCCCCATCGGGGGAAATCGCGAGCATGTTGCCACCGCCGGTCCTTGTCAGCGGCGTGTCGGCCGCGATCTCCGCGTTCAGCCGAATCAGCGGCCGCAACGGCGCCGCTGGAGCATAGAAGACACGCCAGCCAAGCACAATCGCCAACACTCCCGCCACCGCCCACGGCCAGCGGCTCACTCGCACCGGCACTGCGACCGGCGCCGACCCCGCGTTCTCAATCGCAATCCGCGCCTCGCCGATGTGCTGCAGCCGGTTCTTGAGATTGCGGTCCAGGCACCGCCGGACGAGTTCGCGGACCGGGCCTTCCGGCAGCAGCGAGAAATCAATCGGGGCCCGCACCACATCGGCCAGCGTATGCGTCACCGTCTCGCCATCGAACAGCCGCTTGCCCGTCAGCAGCTCATAAAGCACCACGCCAAACGACCAGATATCGGCCCGCTTGTCGACCGGTCTCCCGGCCGCCTGCTCCGGCGACATATATCCGGCGGTGCCGAGAATCAGCCCAACCTCCGTCGCCCGCATCGTCAACGTCGGCGAATCCGGCCCCGTCACCGCAACCCGCTCCGAAACCGCCTTCGCCAAGCCAAAATCCAAAACTTTCACAACACCCGCAGGCGTTACCTTCACATTCCCCGGCTTCAAATCGCGATGAATGATCCCCTTCTCATGCGCCGCCTCCAACGCCTCCGCAATCTGCTTCGCCAATACCAACGCATCGGCCACCGGCAGCGGCCCCTGCAACGTGGAACCCTCCACCAGCTCCATCACAATCGCGTTCGCTTCCAACCCATAGATCGAAGCGATATTGGGATGATTCAACGCAGCCAGCGTCTGCGCCTCGCGCTGAAATCGCGCGATGTAATCGGCATCATTCGCCAGCGCCGCCGGCAGCACCTTGATCGCCACATCGCGATTCAGCTTCGCGTCGCGCGCGCGATAAACCTCCCCCATCCCGCCTTTGCCCAGTAAGGAGACGATTTCATAAGGCCCGAGTTTGTCGCCGGCGGAGAGAGGCATTTTTGAAGTAGTATTCAGTGTATCCAAATGGCCCAACGCATCGACGTCTCCCTGAAATCGCTTTTCCGTCACGAAGGCGACGGCATCATCCGCCGCCTTCTCTTCGGCGGCAAGGTCACCGAACATCTCGCCACCGAACAGCCGCTGGTCTCCAACCGTCGCGCCGATGCGGTGGTCCGCATCGAGGACGGCTCACTCCATCACGTCGAGCTCCAATCCGACAACGAGGCCGGCTTCGGCCTTCGGATGCTCGAATACTACGTCTATTTTGTGCGCGCGCTCCAGCAGCACATCTTCCAAACGGTGCTCTTTCTGGGGCGGGATCCCCTCAAGCTGGAGACGGGTTACACTTCGCCGTCAATGAACTTCGAGTTTCGGATCGTCAACGTGCGGGAACTCGATGCTGGTCCGTTGATGGCCAGCGACGATTGGGCTGACAATGCGTTGGCGATACTGGCGAAAGGCGACCGGGAAAAGGCGCTGGATGTCGCCGTCTCCCGTCTCCGCGCCATGAAGAGCGAGGACCGCGACTGGGCCTCGGCAACGTTGGTGTTACTTTCTGGCATACTGGGAATTGCAAAAACTGTCGGCGAGAGAATCAAGGAGGCTGGCATGATCGATGTAATGGAAAACGAGTTCCTGGCTCCGCTGATCTTGAAACAGATCGAACTGGGCGAACAAAAGGGCCTCAGCCGAGGCAGACAGGAAGGCATGCAGGATTTGCTTCACCAACTGTTGACCGAAAAATTCGGCCCGCTCCCCGCCTGGGCCGCGCAACGTCTGCAAGCCGCGACCGCCGAAGATCTGCACGCCTGGGCCAAACGCGTTCTCCACGGCGCCACACTGGAAGACACTCTGCGATAGTTCACTTCCCCGCCGGCGCCCGCCGCCGCAGCTCATCGAAAAAGTGCAGCAGAAACGTCAAATGCGTCGGCGGTTTCTCAGCATTCCCTTCGCCGGCAACAAAAGCCGCCAGCCGCTTCCCGTCCGGCGCAAGATCGTAGGTGTAGCCAGGGGCACTCATGGCGCGCAGGCGCGTCTCCGTCCACACTCGCGGCTTCCCCGCCGCGAACGATTCACCCTTCGCGGAATAGCCGACGGCCATTACAACCTGCTTCAGCGTCGAAAAAAGCAGTTCGCGGCCGTCGCGGGACCACACCGGATAGAGGCCTCCACCGGTCGAAATCTGCCATCGGCCTCCCGGCCCCGGAAACGGACGCACGTACACTTCATAGGTCCCCGACTCATTCGACGTATACGCCAGCCAGCGCCCATCCGGCGAAAACACCGGGGTGACTTCGTTGAACGGCGTTCCCAGAAACAGTTCTGCGTTGCCGAGCCGAATCCCGGAATCGGCTTCGACACCCACCGTGAAAATGTCCGGGCTGCCGCCGTTGCCGGTGTGATGAATAGCCAGTCGCTTTCCGTCCGGTGAAAACGAATAGGGATACTCCGAAGCCTTGCCCTCGGTCAACCGCTTCGCCTCGCCCGACCCGTCCGAACGGATCCCATACAATCCGGGGGCAGCCGGATTCTGAGAGCGGAACACGATGTTCTTCCCGTCCGGAGTCCACACGGGCAGGCCGTTAGTACCCGGCAGGAAACTCAATCGCGACGGAGTGTCCCGGTCCAAATCCTTCACCCAAATGTCAGATCCCTTGCCGCTGAGAATCGAAAACGCCAGCCGCTTGCCGTCGGGCGAGAAGCGGGGCGCGAAGTATACGCCGGGCGGCGCGTGCAGCGGCTGTGTCGAATTGCCGACGCTGCCCACCCAGGAAATCGGATACCCCGCCGTTGATGCCTTCCCCGAAAGGTACGCGAATGTGCCGTTCTGCGCAAAGGCAAAATCACCGCCGGCGTTTGCGTTCGTGCTGACATCTTCCAGGATGGGAACCGCCGCGCCAACGGTGGCCAACCGGCCAGCGTCGAAGGGCGCCGCGAACAGCGTGCTCTGGTCCAGGTAGATCAGGTGGCCGGCTCCAGTTAACGCCGGCAAGTAGCGGGGCGAGAATCCCCCGCGCGCGACCGTCTTCCGCTCGCCCGTCTGGAGCGAGATCACCTCAATCGTCGCCTCTTCGTAGTTGTTTCTATGGGTCGCCGCCGTGAAGAGGACCGCCTGGCTGCCGGGGAGGACCTGCGGCCAGCGGTGGGTCACCTCA
>CAMDKT010000098.1 GCA_945900935.1 Candidatus Sulfopaludibacter sp. SbA3
TGGCACCGGGTTCTGAAGTCGGGATGCCGCATTGAGGATATCGCTCATGAAACCGCCGAGCGGGTACGGCGGGCGATTGCGATCAACCTCGTGATTGCCTGCCGGATCATGCTGATGACGCTGCTGGGCCGCGAGACGCCGGGCCTGCCCGCCGAAGTTTTGTTCTCCGATGTCGAATTGCAAACGCTACGCGCCTACGCAAAAAAAAGGCCTGAAGCCACCAGTGCTGCTGGGTGAAGCGGTACGCTTGGTCGCGAAGATCGGCGGTTATCTCGGACGGAACAGCGATCCGCCACCCGGTCATCAACTGATCTGGCAGGGCTACACGGCATTGCAGTTCATGTCCTCCGGATTCGCGCTGAAAGAGGAATGATTCTTCCGCGTCACTTATGGGTCAAGGGCAGCCCTAGCTGAACAAAGATGCAAAATCGCTGTCCCTTTCGCCCGGCGAATTTCGCATATACTTTCACTGGAGAAATATGCCAACCATCAAGATCAGTAATAGCCTCGGAATTGACCTCATTAGCGCGGCGTCTGGACCCGGCTCGGGCATCTCAAAATATTTCAGCGGAAACACAGCCGCGTTTATCGCATCTACGGAATTGGCGGCGGCGCTAACGAAGCCGATTGGTTCTTTGCCAGCCGATCCACTTGGGCTCGGCATGCGTTTTGCCGCCGACGGAGCGTTTGGCACTACCGGTGTCGGTTGGACACTGTCGGCCGGCGCGAGTGTCACCGTACGCGCGACACAGAGCGGGAAGACGCTACCCGGCGACAAAGTGTTTGGCCACCCGGTCGTTGTTGAGGCTGGCACGGCCATTGTGGATATTACTTTTACCCCGACGCTGGCGGTGGGGTTGACGCAAGGATTCGGCGAGCTGCAGTTCGGCTTCTCCGCCGGCGGTTCGGTGGCGTTTCGCGCCGGACGAGTTTTCGATTTAGGTGGAGGCGCGGGACCGGCGTTGGGCGAGGCGATCGAGTCCGTGCTGACGACAGGAGTCGTTCCGGCAAACGTGTTAGACCTGCAGGCGATGCGGGAGGGGGACATCGGGTCGGTCAGTGGTTCGGGGAACTTAAAGTTCTCCGCGGCCTTTGATGTGGCGCAAGTGATCAACCCGCTCGCTTCGGTGTCCTTGCCGCTTGCGCAGGCCGGGAAATTATCTGTAAAAGCCGGGGCTTCTCTCGAAGTTGGGGCAAGCGTAGTGTTGAAGGGCAATTACCAGATTCGGGTGAAGAAACTGGCCGGCTCCAAGGTCCAACTCGGCTACTACAAACTGGCCTCTTCCCAATTTGAATTCGATGTAGCGGCGTCGGCGGGAGTGTCGGTCACTGCGGGGAAGACGGAACTGCTGCAGAAACTGCTGGGTATGCTGGGCGATCCGAAGGCGGACACGATCTCTCTCGTCGACGCGGGCATTCGCGATGAACAAATCCTGGAACTACAGAACGCGGTGGAGAAGAGTTTGAGCCGGTCGATCTCGATTTCCCTGGCCGGCAGTTTCTCCGCGGAAGACATCCGGACCAAGATGTTTGAATATGAGGTCGAAATCGACAGGCTGGGGGCGGATGGCGTCGCGGCCGTGAATCAGGCTCTACAGGGCGATCTGTCCGCGTTGACGTCGCGGGCCTCGAATGCGCTTCCGCAGGGTTTGCGAATGGTGATGAGCGAACTGGATGAAGTCAAGTCGAAGAAGGTGGTATGGAAGTTGAACTTCCTGGGCATCGTAAACGTCCTAAGCGTGAGCGAACTCATCCGGCACGGCAACGCGTTGTTCAACGCGGATACCGGTGAACTGGTCGTCACCGACTCGGTAACGGCTAAGAAGATTCGAGTCGAAACCCGGCCGCTGGAAGCGGAGACCAAGAAATTACGCAAACTTTTGATGCAGTCGCTTGTAATTACGGCGGCCTTTCGCGCATCGGGGGCGCAGCCGGTGGAGGGATCGCTTAACGGATCCATGTCCTACTTCGAGCAGTCGGGCAACACCAACCGGCAGACCATTTCGGACTATCTGGACAATTTCGTAGGGACGGGGTTGGTGACCTCCGCCGAAAAGTCCGCCTTCTTAACGAATGCCTTTCGCGGCCGGGCCAGCGTGTTCCTGGACGTCTCATTCACGGATGCTGATTTCACTGCGATGTTCTTCGATACCGCCGGGGTGCGGCGTTCCGAAAGTTTCTACGACGATATCGGGAGAGACGCCATCGCGCGGTTGATCCAGCCTGAAGATGAGAATGAATTCCGCCGGAAGCCAATGCGGATAAACGACGCCGCGTCGAATGCGCTTTGGGCTGCGATGTCGTCCGCCGGACCGTCCAACTTACATACCGTGTTGAGCCCGCCGCTTAATAGCGGGCCGCGATTGGGAATCCTGACGCACGATTATATCGTTGTCAAGTGGTGGGCGGATACTATGACCAAAGCCGCGAAAGCGGTGGAGGAGATGAAAGCGTTCATCGACTCCACCGGTCTGAGCGCGGAGGGATTGAAAGACGATCCAGCGTTTAACGCCCGGCGCAAAAGCCTAAACAAAGCATTGAGTGTTGTGGCGAATGACGCACTGCCCGACTTCCTGGACGCATGGGGCGTTCTGGCGATGGATGCTTCGGCCGGGCGGAATGCCTCTCTGAGTGGCATTCTTCTCACTGAAGGGCCAATAGTAGTGAAACAACGATAGAACCGGAGAAAAGTATGCCAAAACCATTTCACGAATTAACCTTAGAGCAGTTTGCCGATTTGTTTGGGCAGTTCGATTTCACACGTAGGATTGACTCCGTGCATGTTCACCACACCTGGCGGCCGAACCATGCCAACTTCCGCGCATCGACGCCGCTGCGTTCGATTGAGGGAATGTACAACCATCACACGCGAGTGAATGGATGGACCGATATTGCGCAGCACATCACGATCGATCCGCGCGGAATGATATGGACCGGGCGCCGGTGGAACGTGGCGCCGGCCAGTTCCACCGGATTCAACGGCAACGCCGTGGCGGGGCCTTTCATGTTCGAGATGATCGGAGATTTCGATAAAGATAGGGATCCGTTTGAAAAAGAGCAGCGGGCGGTCGCCCTGGGCGTAGTGGCGCGTGTCCTGGAACGGTTCGGATTGCCGGCGAGCGCGGTGAAATTCCACAACGAGATGTCGTCGAAGACGTGTCCGGGAAGTGGCGTTGACAAAGCCGCGTTCCTGACCGAAGTGGATGCGGCGCGCGCGAGTATTCGAGCGGCCGCGAGCGGCGGCGCAAGGAACTTCGGCCCTGAGGTGACGGAGATCCGGCAACGGTCGTTGAAGATCCTGGCGGAGTGGGACACGCAGCCGCGAGCGGCGGTTGATGGAAAGGGGAATGAGGATGAACCGAAGGAAGAAACGATGAACGCGACCGACTTGTGCGTGTTGTCGGGGGACACTGAGGGAGCCGCCGGCCGGGGCATTTTCGGCGAGAGCGCGAACGGTTTCACCGCCGACGAAAAACAGATTCTGCGGAAGCATGTGGTGAACCTGCGATTGGGAGTGTTTTCCGACAGCGGAAAATTCGAGACATCGGCCGCCGATGTAGAACGTATTTTCGACGAGTTACTACCGGCAGAGTTGGAAAAACGAAAGGCCGAGGGAAAGCCGCTCCGGTTGGTTTTCTTTGCCCATGGAGGGTTGGTATCCGAAGAGAGAGGCATTCGTCCGGTACTGCGGCGACTCCCTTTTTGGCGTGAGAACGGACTGTATCCGATCTTCTTTTGTTGGGAAACAGGCCTGAAAGAGACGGTTGAGGATCTGGTGTCCGGCCTTTTCAAGGGTCAGCGAAATTTCGTGACGGACGCCGTTGACGCGGGCCTGGAGTTTGCCGCCGGAGCGGCCGGACGGCAGGTGTGGAGCCAAATGAAGCGGGTGGCGGAACTGGCATCTCTACCGGGCGGCGGGGCTCGGACGGTTGCGGAATTGACACGCGATTTCTGGAATGACCATCACGCGGAGATGGAACTGCACGCGCTAGGGCACAGCGCGGGCGCGATCTTCCAGTGTCACTTCCTGCCGATGCTTCTGGGCCTGAAACCGAAGGATGGAGTGCCCGCGATGTCGCTCCAATCGCTTCAGTTTCTGGCGCCGGCAGTGACGACCGCGTTGTTCCAGTCCAATCTGCTACCGCTCATAGGGCCGGGCAAGAAGATCGTGAATCACACGATGTACGCGATGAACAAGGACATCGAGAAGGCCGACAGGGCCGGTCCCTACAACAAGTCGCTTTTATATTTTGTGAGCCGGGCCTTTGAAACGGGGCCGTTGCCGGCGGCGATCCTCGGGCTCCAGGAAAGCTTGGAGAACGATCCGAAACTGATCCGCTTTTATGGGCTGTCGCGAACGGTCCAGGGGATCGCGACGCTCCTGGTTTCCAAGACAGCCGACGACGCCGCGCTCGACAGCCGCACTCGTTCGACAAAACATGGCGACTTCGATAACGAAGTGAACACAATGAATTCGGTGGCCCGGCGCATCTTAGGGCAGCCGGATGGATCGATTGTGAGCTTTGTCGATGAGACGGATGAGAACGAGGTGACGCGGGCGCTCTCCGGCGGAGCCCGTGCCAGTGATCCTGGCGTGCGGCCGACGGCGGGCTTGCGAAGCGCGGGTGGAGCCAGGCGGGCGTTGTGCATTGGCATTGACGCCTATCCCGCGCCGAACGAACTGCGCGGTTGCGTGAACGATGCCAGGGATTGGTCGAAAACGTTGGGATCGCTTGGATTCACAGTTTCGACCTTAATCAATAGCGCGGCCACCCATGATGCCATATTGACGGCGATGCGTAATCTGATCGGCGAGTCCCAGGCGGGCGACATCGCAGTGATTCAGTATGCCGGACATGGAACAAACGTACCCGATCTGGATGGGGATGAGGTAACGGGAAACGACCAGGCGCTGGTTCCGTCGGATTTCATGAGCGGCCGCTTCCTGATAGACGATGAGATCCGGGCCCTGATGGGGAGGATTGCGCCAGGCGTGAATGTGACGTGCTTCATGGATTGCTGCCATTCCGGCACAAACACAAGGCTGTTCGGCGCGACACCGCCGGCACTGCCCGCCGGCACAAAGGCGCGGTTTCTGCCGGTTACCGACGAGATGGTGGCGGCGCATATGCGCTTCCGGTCCAGCCACCCGGCGGATCCCGCCGCCGCGCGAACGGCGGCAACCATGCGCGAGGTTAACTTCGCGGCCTGCCTGGAAAACGAATCGGCGCTGGAATCCAATGGTTCGGGAGAGTTCACGAAGCGGGCTGTGTCCATATTGCGGGCAGGGTTCGCGGATTTAACAAATCAATTGTTTCAGGAGCGAGTCGTTCAGGCCTTCGGCCCAACCCCTCGACAGAATCCACTCTTCGACGGGGGGACCGGCGCCAAGGATCGTCTGTTTCTCGCTCCCCTGGGAGCGTCCACGGCGGCGGGCAGTGCGCCGGGCGACATTGCGAGCCGTTTGGAAGCCATTGAGGCGCGTCTCTCCCGGTTGGGTGTTTAGGCGATGAGCACCTATGAAATCCGGCCCGGGGTTGCCGAACAGTCCAGGGTCCGCGCTTACGAGCTACGGCAGGGTGATCCGGCGGTGCGTCCGTTGCGCGTCTATGCGGTCGATCCATCGGTGTCGAAATCAGACGGAGCGACGGTGGTGTTGCGAGTTCCCTACGAACCGTTGACGCCTGGGCCGACGGGTTTCTTCTTCGAGGTGGAATGCCGGGACGGCGATATACAATTGGCGCCCTTGGACCTGGAGGACCCACGGATTCTTATCCAATCCGGTATTGCTCCCTCCATCGGGAGCGCGGCTTTTCACCAGCAGATGGTCTACGCGGTGGCGTCGAGCGTTTACGCGACGTTTCGGGAGGCGCTGGGCCGGCTGATTGCCTGGGCATTTGACGAGGACTCTAAAACGAGAACGGGCCGGCTAATTTTGCGGCCGCATGTAGCGGCAGAAGGCGGGAACGCGGCCTACGACCGGGCTCGCCGCGAGATCCGTTTCGGCTACGTGGAAGATCCGCGGATGCCCGGGGCGGGCCGGGTGTTCGCCTGTCTTTCGCACGATATCATCGCGCACGAGATGACCCACGCGCTGATAGACGGACTTCGCTCGCGATTTACGATACCCACCAATCCGGATGTGCTCGGCCTTCATGAGGGATTGGCCGATCTCGTGGCGCTGTTTCATCGCTTCTTGCAAAAAGAGGTGGTGACGGGCCAGATCCGGCGTGTGGGCGCGAGCGTGAGGAACTCTCCGCTGCTGACAGAATTGGCAGCGGAGTTTACCAAGGCAGCGATGCCGAATGGAGGGGGGCGGTCGGCCGTGGCTCCGGACGGCGGAAAACAGATATATCGCAGCGACATGGAGGCCCATGAAATGGGGGCGGTGCTGGTATCGGCCATCTTCGACGCCTTTGCGAACATTTTCCAGCGAAAAACGGAGCGTTACGTGCGGCTGGCGGGACCGCGGGCGGAGGGGTTCCTGCCGGAGGAACTGATTCAAATACTCGCCGATCAGGCGACGGCGCTGGCGCGGCAGTTCTTAAATATCTGCATTCGCGCGATCGACTATTGCCCGCCTGTGGATGTCGAATTGGGCGAATATTTGCGGGCGCTACTGACGGCCGACTACAATCTTGTCCGCGACGACCCATGGGGCTACCGGGAGACTATCATTCGCTCTTTCGCCGAGCATGGTATCTTTCCGCGAGACGTGCTGGCGATGTCGGAGGACGTGCTGCTGTGGGGCGGACCAAGCAGGAGGTTCCCACGCATCGAACGGTTGAGCTTTAGTTCGTTGCGGTTTGACGGAGATCCATCGGTACCGGCATCGGCGGAGGAATTGAATCGGCAGGCGACCGCACTGGGAGACTATTTGATGGCTTCGACCGATATCGCCGAGTTTGGACTCATGGCGCCGGATGGCCTGGTGGATCCTCCCGCAATTCAATCGATCCGGACGTCACGCCGTGTGGGGCCGGACGGGCAAGTACTCTTCGATCTGATCGCCGAAGTAACGCAGCGGCGAATGGTTATCGACGAATCGAGCGGAGTGAAAACGAAGTTTATGGGTGGATCGACCCTGGTGATTGGGCCCCGCGGGGAAATCCGGTTCGTGATTTCGAAAGGAATCAACAACGCCCCACGAATTGCGCGGCAACTGAAACATCAGATGAACTCCAGAATGTGGAAGGCTGAATCAGATGGACAGTATCATCTGACTGGGGCGCCCTTACAGTTGATTCACCGCCGGTGAATCAACGTGGTTTTGCGCCTATCTAGACCGTGCCAGTTCCGTTCGACCATTCTTTCAAGCTTCTGACCGACGACGATCCGCGAGCGGCGCTCGCCGCCTTCGCCAATATTCCCCTTGACGCCGAGATCGAAGACGAACCCGCCGGCCGGGAATTGAACTTGGCCAATTTGAAGGTCGATAACTTTTATCGCTGCCGCCGGAAAGGCGCGGAGTTCATCATTCATTTCGAAGCCATGTCTCGTTACCGGAAAAGCGCCCTCGACCGCCAGGCAGACTACGTCCGCGCCATCGTTTTTAAATGCAAATTGCCCTGCCGGAGTTACATGCTTCTACTTACCGAAGGGGGCGTTCCGGAGAGCTTTCCCCCGCCATATCGAATGCGGCTACGGAGATTATCAGGCCCGCATTCGGCTCCGCCCGGTTCGGCTCTGGCGAATTTCCGCGTCGAGAATTCTCAAGTTGGGCCATTCGGCGATTTACCCATGGGTCCCGTTGATGAAGGCGAGCCCGAAGGAAATCGCCGCCGCCGGTATCGAGTCCATAGAAGCCTGGAGCGTCCAACTCCTCACCGCCGCGTCTCTCAAAGAATCCCTCAGTTAACACAGTTATCGGCATTCCGCTATTTTGAGACCGCCCGGCCCCAATGTCGCCCGCCGCTCGTGACTAACGCCCCGCTCGCCCCTCTATAATAAGAGTTTCCATGTCCACTCCAGCCGGTCTCACCGCTATCAAACAATGGGTCGACGCCAATCAGGCGCGTCTCCTCGAAGAACTCTTCCAACTCATCCGCATTCCCAGCATCTCCACGCTCCCGGAGCACAAAGCGGACGTCCTCCGCGCCGCCCAATTCACCGCCGCCGCCCTGGAAAAAGCCGGCCTCGAAAATATCGAAGTCATTCCCACCGATCGCCACCCGCTTATCTACGCCGATTGGCTCCACGCACCAGGCAAGCCCACCGTCCTTTGCTACGGTCATTACGATGTCCAACCGCCCGATCCGCTCGAACTCTGGGAATCCCCGCCCTTCGAACCAACCATTCGCAACGGCAACATCTACGCCCGCGGCGCCGTCGACGACAAGGGGCAAATGTACGCCCACATCAAAGCCGTCGAGGCCTTGCAATCGCTCACCGGAACGTTCCCAGTGAATCTGAAATTCCTCATCGAAGGCGAAGAGGAGATCGGCGGCGCGTCCATCGCCAAATACGTTCCGGAGCACAAAGAAAAACTGAAAGCCGATGTCGCGCTCGTCTCCGACACTGCCTTGTACGCCGAAGGAATCCCCACCCTCTGCGTCGGTCTCCGCGGCCTCGTCTACATGGAAGTCGAAGCCTTCGGCCCCGCGCGCGATCTTCACTCGGGCCTCTATGGCGGCGCCGCGCCCAACGCCGTCTTCGGCCTCATCGAACTTCTCGCCAAAGCCAAAAATGCTGACGGAGTCATTCAGATTCCCGGCTTTTATGACGATGTTCGCGAGCCTGCTAAAGCCGAACTCGAAAGCTGGCAGTCCCTCCCCTTCAACGAAGCCGAATACACCAACAACGAAATCGGCGCGGCCATCACCGGCGAACCCGGTCGCAGCGTCTTTGAAAAAACCTGGTCCAGGCCGACGCTCGAAGTTCACGGCATCGCCGGCGGCTTCACCGGCGCAGGTTCCAAAACCGTTATCCCCGCCAAGGCTCTGGCCAAAGTCAGCTTCCGCATGGTCCCCGATCAGGACCCCGAGAAAATCGTCGAGGCCTTTCGCGCCTGGGTCGCCGTCAATGCGCCCAAAGGGATTCAAGCCAACGTAAATGTCCTCGGCGTCAGCCCCGGCATCGTCGTCAATCCCGATCATCCCGCCATCGCCGTCGCCGCTGAAGCCTTCGAAGAATCCCTCGGCCGCAAGACCGTCTTCATCCGCTCCGGCGGATCGATTCCCATCGTCGGCGAATTCGCCAAACACCTCGGCATCCCAACCGTCCTGATGGGCTTCGGACTGCCCGACGATGGCCTGCACTCTCCGAACGAAAAATTCAAACTGGCCAACTATTATCAGGCAATCGCGACCGTCGCGCATTTCCTTGATCGTTACGGGGAATAGGTGCCGGAACTCGACAGCGACGACGTCGCACTGCGTCAACGCAACACGGCGGAGAGCGTCGCGCGCTCGGCCGGCATCACTTCCATCGCGGTTCTCGCCAGCCGCGTCACCGGACTCGCCCGTGAAATGGCCCTCACGCGGCTATTCGGCGCCAGCGCCGCCAATGACGCTTTCCTCCTCGCCTTTCGTATCCCCAACCTGACCCGCGATCTATTCGCCGAAGGCGCTCTCAGTTCCGCCTTCGTCCCCACCTTCGTCGAATACTTGAAACGGAAATCCCGCGCCGATGCCGCCTATCTGGCCAACCTCGTCGCCACCGCCATCATCGTCATCGTCGGCGCGGTCTGCCTTCTTGGCATGGCCTTTGCCCCTCAACTTGTAGGCCTCTTCGCCCCTGGCTTCCGCCATGTCCCCGGCAAGTTTGAAATGGCCGTCTCAATGACGCGCATCATGTGCCCCTTCCTGCTGCTCGTCGCCCTAGCCGCGCAGGTTATGGGCATTCTGAACGCCTGCAACCGCTTCGCTCTCCCGGCGCTCTCGTCGTCGATGTTCAACATCGGCTCCCTGGTCTTCGGCCTCCTCATCGGCCACGTCGCCGGGCCAAGCATCGGCGTCAGCGCCATCGAAGGCATGGCCTGGGGCGTCGTCTTCGGCGGCGCTCTCCAACTCTCCGCTCAGATCCCCAGCCTCATGCGTGAAGGCTTTCTTTTCAAACCCGCGTTCGACTTCCAACATCCCGGCCTCATCCACATCGCCAAATTAATGGGCCCCGCAATCCTCGGCAGCGCCGCCGTGCAAATCAACGTCCTGGTGAACAGTAACTTCGCCTCGCAAATCGTCGATCCCGTCACCGGCCTGAACGGCCCCGTCACCTGGGTCGCCTGCGCATTCCGCTTCATGCAACTGCCTCTCGGCTTGTTCGGTGTCGCCATCGGCGGAGCCACCCTTCCCGCCATCTCCCGCGCCGCCGCCAACGGCGACATGGACGACTTCCGCCGTACTCTCTCCCGCTCACTAGGCCTGGTTTTCCTGCTCACAATCCCTTCGTCGGCCGGCCTCATCGTCATCGGCGATTCCATCATCGGGTCCCTCTTTGAGGGCCGCGAATTCCGCGCCTACGATACCCAACAAACCGCCGCCGCCCTCGCCTGGTTCGCCGTCGGCCTGGTCGGCTACGCGGCGCTCAAAATCCTCGTCCCCGCATTCTACGCGTTAAAGGATTCCCGCACGCCGATGTACATCAGCCTCGCCTCCATCGCCACCAACTATTTCATCGTCTCCAACATGACCGGCGCCCACGCCTTCGGCCACGCCGGCCTTGCGCTTTCCACCGCCGCAGTCGCCATTTCTGGCGCCATCTTGCAACTCCTTCTGCTCCGCAAACGAGTCGGCGGTATTTACGGCCGCGCACTGTTCTCCAGTGTCATGAAGATCATTTTTGCCACCGCCGTCATGAGCTTCGGCGTCTGGGGCGCAGCCTGGCTCGCGGGCCAGTGGCAGCCCGCCGGCCGCGGTCGCCACCTGGCTACATTGGCCCTCGCCATTCCAACCGGTTTAGGGCTCTATTATTACGCCTGTCGCGCACTGAAAATCGATGAATTGGATCTTGCCATTACAGCCCTCGCCAAGCCTTGGGAGCGATTGCGTGCTAAAATCCGCTAGGCATCATGCTATCTGAGATTTCAACCCTGGCGCGCCTCGAACAACTCGACACCCAGACCCACCAGCTCCAAGTCCGGCTCACCGATCTTCCTAAGATCCTGACCGCCGAAAAGAAGGACGTCGAGGCGAAGAAGTCTCACGTCGACCTCCTGCACGCCAAACTCACAGCCAACGAAAAGGAGCGACGCTCCCTCGAAGACGACATTCAGCTCCGCCAGTCCAAGCTCAAGAAACTCAAAATCCAACTCGAGCACGCGACCAGCGAGGCGCAAGTAACTGCCTTCGAACACGAAATCCAGTTCAACGAAACCGGAATCAGCAGGAACGAGGACCGGGAACTCGAACTCATGGAAGAAGCCGAAATCCTGGAGCCTCAACTCAAGAGCGAGCAGGCAGCGCTAGCCATCTCGCAAAAGGCAGGTCTCGAGCATTTCAAAGCAGCCGGGGAGGAACACAAAGCGGGCATGGCCCAAATGGCCGCGAACGCAGCGACCGCGAAGGAACTGCTCACCGCCCTCGACCCAAAGTACGCCGCGTTATACGAGCGTCTCCGCAAGAAATACAAAACCGGCCCGATCTTGTGCGAGGCCATCGAAGGCAACTGCGGCGTCTGTCAAATGGCGCTCCGCCTGGCCTTCTGGCAGGGCGTAAAAGCGGAGCCGGACAAGCTCTGGCAATGCGAAGAATGCTCCCGCATCCTCGTCTACAACCCCGCGCAATTCCTCGCCTAAACCGTGTCCGCCTAAACCGTGTCACGCAGTGTCACTCGGTGTCACGCAGTGTCAGGCAGTGTCAGGCACCTATTTCAAGTTCTCCGCCCCATCGAGTGCGGGCGGCCTTCGTGTTGGTGTGCCATCTAATGATCCGCAATCCCCCCATCCGGGAACCGCAACTGTTGCCGCGTATGCGGCTGATACGGGCGCAGCGCCGCCACCTTCTCATCCAGATTCACTCCCAACCCAGGCCGGTCCGGCGGCTGCGCAAAACCCGATTTATAATCAATCCCGCCGCCATAAAACAGATCCTTCCAATACTGCTCATTCCCTCGATGCGTGATCTCCTGAATCGCGAAATTCGGCGTTGAAAAATCCACATGGAGCGAAGCCAGCGTGCTCACCTCGCTCTGCGGATTGTGCGGCGCCAGCTCCACCCGGTACGCCTCCGCAATCGTCGCAATTTTCTTCATCTCCAGAATCCCTCCGCAATGCACCACGTCCGGCTGGACAAAGTCCACCAAATGACGCTGACACAGGGGCGCGAATCCATACTTCGTAAACAGCCGTTCCCCCGTCGCCAACGGGATCCGCGTCGACGCCCGCAAATGCGCCAACTCCTCCAGATCCTCTATCTGCGTCGCCTCTTCCACAAAGTACGGCCGATACTCCTCCGCCCGCCGGCAGAAATCAATCGCCATCACTGGAGTCGCTTTCCCATGCAAATCGATGCAAATCTTGAAGTCGTCGCCAACCGCCGCGCGCACGGCTTTCAGATTCGCGATGCCCTCGCTAACGGAACGTTGAGGATCGATCACATCCCCCTGCGTCGTAATAAACGCGGCCTTGCAACCCGTCCAGCCTTCCTGTTTAGCCTGAAGCCAGGCCTGCGCATAAGCCTGAGGCGAACTCCCGCCGGCATGCACATACATCTGCACCCGGTCTCTCGCCCGCCCGCCCAATAACTTCCAAATCGGCTGCCCCAGCGCCTGGCCCAATATGTCCCACAACGCAATCTCCACCGCGCTAATCGCCGAGTTCAATATCGGCCCGCCGCGCCATCGGGGCCAACGATACATCGCCTGCCAATGCATCTCGATGTCCGCCGGATCCTTCCCAACCAAGTAGCGCTTATGCTCCTCAATCGCCGCCGCGACGGTTGCTTCCTTGCTCGTCACCGACCCCTCGCCCAGCCCCGTCAACCCCTGGTTCGTATAGATCTTC
>CAMDKT010000099.1 GCA_945900935.1 Candidatus Sulfopaludibacter sp. SbA3
CTGCATCTGGTGCGACATATAGTTGCCGTATCGCGGATTGCGAATCGATATGCCCGCGTAGTGCGGATACGGCAGCAATAGGCGTTCGCGCGACACCGTCGCCGCGCCGAGCCCCCCTGGTACTTTCCCGGCGAGCGGATTCGGCAGCACGTCCAGCAGCGTCCGCCCCAACCGTAGACGCTCAGACGGCGTCAAAACATTAACGCTATAACTGCTTGCGATAAAATGGTTTCCCTTGTTGCCCGCGTAAGTTACGTCAAGCAGCCACCCCATCCATTCCTGTTGCAAAGATAGATTCCATTGCTGGGTCATCGGCGTCGTCGGGTCCGACTCAACCACGTTCACGCCCTGTCCCAACAGCGCGCTTGGGCCCGCCTTGGCGCCCGGCGATTCGCTTGGCGCGGACGGAAATCCCTGCGCAAACCGGAACGCCCGCTGTCCCGGTCCCTGCGCGACGTAGGCAGTCTGGTTCGTTGAAAACAACTGGGTGTTCCCCATGAAATTTCGCCAGAAGACCGGCGGATAGAATATCCCGTACCCGCCGCGGACCACTGTCTTGCCGCTACCCAGCGCGTCCCAGGCGAAGCCGAACCGCGGCGCGAAGTCGTTGTAGTCCTCGCCCACGAAACTCCGCGGCTGCCCGTCCACACCGGCATAAACCGTCTTTCCCCGCAACCCCGACACCGGGTCGATCGCGTTCATGTCGAAGTTGATATGCCCGTTGTGCCGTTCAACCGGCTTCGACTGGAAATCGTAGCGGAATCCCATGTTCAATGTCAGCCGCCGGCCCAACTTCCAGTCATCCTGGACAAATGCGCTCGTCGAATACCCGACAAACGTGTTGCCCAATATACGGTCGATTGTGGCGCTGGAAACCTCGCCCAACAGAAACTGCGCCATGCCCGAGCCCGAGGCCGCCGGCAACTGCGGATTTGTCGTCAAACCGCCGAATGCGTAGTTCCCCGAAAGCGCCGCGCCTTGCAGATTCCCGCCCTGCAATAGCCGGTGGTTATAACCGATCCGCAGCGTGTGGTTCTGGGCCACTTTCGTCACCGTGTCCTGAATGTCCCAATTGAAGGAGCCGCGGTTACCCGCCGCGCCCCCGCCAATCTCGCCGTGTCCAAAGTTGATGAGGGGCATCTGGTCGTTCGGCACAATCGGCGGCAGGCCCAATTTCTGCGGCCAGCCCTTCCCGAAATTTATCGCTACGAAGACAAACGATTGCCGCATCACGCCCACGCGCAAATCGTTGATCAATGTTGGCGAAAACGTATGCGTGTCGCTCACCACCGCATTGCGATTCAACTGGTCGTCAAACCGGTTGTTCCCCACCGTCGGGTCCAGGAAGAACGAGTCCGCCCCCGGCTTGTGCTGCGCCGACGTATACCGCACAAACATCGAATTCCGCTCGCCAAACCGGTGGTCGATCTTGAAATTCCATTGCCGCCAGTCGATCGTGCTCCGCCCCGCGTCCTGAAAATTCTGCGCCTGTGTAAACGCGTTCTGCGGCGCTTTGTTCGGCAGCGGCCAAAATTCAACGATTTTTGGCGTAATCGGGTCGAAACGGCTCCTTGGCACTTGGTTGCCTGGAAACTGATCCCGTACTTGACCCGGCCCGCTGGGGTTCGTGCGCGTGGTTAACGGATCGTAGACCGGTATCACTGCCCCGGCCACCGTGAGCAGATTGCTGAAATCCCCGCCGCGCCAACTCGCCAACGGCACCGATGCAATCCGCGGCGAACTCCGCCTCGACTTATAATCTTCAAAATTGAAGAACCCAAATGTTTTGTCTTTCCGGATAGGCCCGCCCGCCGTCCCGCCATATTGGTTGTACCGGAACGGCAGCTTCGTCGCGGCAAACGTATTCCGCGCGTCGAATTTGTCGTTGCGCAGGAACTCGTACAGCGAGCCGCGAATCCGATTCGTCCCCGATTTTGTGACCAGATTGATCGTCCCGCCCGCCGTGAAGCCAAACTCCGCCGACATGGTCCCGCTCTGTACCTTAAACTCTTCCACCGCGTCCACCGCCGGCGGTACGCCAACCTCCCCGACGTAACTCAATATATTGTTCGATCCGTCCAGCATCTGCGCGTTCATCGAGTTCGGGCTGCCATTGATGGAAATCGACGAGATCTGAATGCCCCTGTCGCCAAACCCGGAATTCGTCGGTCCCGCGTTGGAGATCACGCCGCTCGTCAACAGCGTCAGCGCCAGCGCCCCCCGCCCGTTCAGCGGCAAGTCCCGCACGCGCCGGTTTTCGATGACTTCGCCGACAGTGGCGGTGCTCGTGTTCAAAAGCGGCGCCTCGCCGACTACTTCCACCGTCTCGGCCACCTGCCCAATTTCAAGCCGCACATCCACTTGTGCCGTCTGATTCACTTGCAGCGTGATGCCGCTGCGCACCGAGCGCTTGAATCCGGCTCTTTCCGTCACCACTTCGTACTCGCCAACCGCCATGCCCGGCGCCGTATAAAACCCCTGTTCATTGGCCTTCGTCCGGAACATGGAGTTCGTGCCCGTATTCCGGACCCGCACATCAGCCCCCGGAACGGCCGCGTTTTGCGGATCCGTCACGATCCCCGAAATCGTCCCCGCCCCCTGTTGGCCAAACAGCGAAACGGCCCCAATCAAATAACCGAGAAGTAGTGTTTTGCGAAGCATGGAAATCATCCGTTTGCCATACTTTCACATTCCAATCTGGAATGCAACTAGAAAATTTCAGATTTCACAAGCTGCGACCCGGTGCCCGCAAACGGAAGTCGATTTGCCGGCATTTCCGCTTCCGGCCCGCATTAGCAAGCTTTTCGCACTACCCAAGTCGTCATGCAGCGCATTTCGTGGACTACCGTGGTTTTCAGCGGGTCCACTAATTGGCCACCCAGCGCCGCGGTGCGGTCGAGCAGCATCGCCGCGTCGACCAGAAATCGCTCCGATCCGTCCGGCAGAATTCCCCTTCCGGGGATCAAACTTGGCATCCCGATGGTTGAGGCGAGACGGCAGAAAAAGAGGCCGCCGGGGCGCAAAACCCGCCACATCTCGTGCAACATGGAGTCAAAATGGGCGCTATCTCGCGCAAAATGCAGCACCGCGGAGCTTAAGACAACGTCAAAACGAGCACTTTCGAATGGCAAGTTGTCGATTTCCGCCACATGAAACCGGTCCCAACCGGTCATCGTTGGGATCGCGTCCACCGCCCAAACGTCGTATCCTTCCCGGCGAAAGTAGACCAGATTTCGCCCGCCTCCGCATCCGGCATCCAGAATTTGCATCCCCGGCCGGATCCGCCCGCGCAGCAATTGGTCGAACAGGTAGATATCGATATCCCCAAACTGCTGAATGAGTGCGCCCATGTATTCCCTAGAAACGCGCGACTAGACCCACCCGCAGCGCGATCGGCGAGCCGGGCGAAATATTGGTGTTGGTGTGGGCGTTCATGTAGTATTTCCGGTTCAACAGGTTCTCGACGTTGGCCTGCAGGCGAATTTTTTCCGTCAGCGAGAAAAACACGGCGGCGTCGGCTCGAGTGTAGCCGGGCAGTTGCAACGCATTGTCAATCGCGGCGAACATATTGGCGCGATTCAGGATACCGAATCCGGCGCCGAGACGCGGGCGGAGCTGGTAGTTGTTCCAGAGCGAAAAGGTATGGCGGGGTACATGGTCGGCCTGTGCGCCGGCGCGGGCGGCGGCGGTGGCGCTGGTGACGAAGGCGTCCTGATATCCCGCGCCGCCGGTGATTTGCCATTTCCGGGTCAGGCTGCCGGCCGCGCCGAACTCGAAGCCATTCGTCCTTTGGCTGCCGGTTTGTACGATTCGCGTTGGGTCATTCGGATCGGTCGAACGGGTGTTGGTGCGGTCGAGGCGGAAAACGGCCGTTGTCAGCGCCAGCGAACGGCGAACGTCCCATTTGACACCGGCTTCGTAATTCGTGAACTTCTCCGGCTTCATCTGCTGGGTTACTGTGGTGAGCGAGGCGAATTGATCGCCGGCGCTCGGCAGGAATGAGACGCTGTAGTTTGTATAGATCGACAATGCCGATACAGGCTTGATCACGACGCCAACGCGGGGCGAGATCAGATGGTCGATCCGCCGCAGGTTCTCGCTATTCCGGTTGTTTCGAAACTGGAGGTCAAAGCGGTCCAACCGGACGCCGGCCACCACTCGCACGAAACGGGTCAGCGATATCTGGTCCTGTACGTAGACCGCGCCGATGTTGGTGTTGACGTGGTTGTTGGCGTCGGTGGCGCTTTGGCGGTAAGTGATGGGAGAGGAAATTGTTGGAGTGGCGAATGGCGCCAAAGTCGCGGTGGCGGTGTTATTGAAGTAGCCGGTGTTGCGGAGGTTATCGGTGTTTTGGCGGCCGGCCTCGGTGCCGAACAGGAGCGTCTGGCGGGACGTCGAAAAGGTGACGTCGGTCTGATTAAAGGCGTTGAAGCGCTGCGTGGCGGTGTTGTAGGCGGAAATGGAAACCTGCGATTTATCGGCGGTGACGACGCCTGGGACATAGTTGGAATAGAAGCGGTCATAGCCGGCAAAGTGGGTGAGGTTACGAATTGTCACGCGGCCGGCCTGGTGTTCGACCGTTGCCGATCCCAGATTGACTAGGGCGCGGACGGTGGCGTCATTCGGATTCCCGTAGAAGGTGGAGAAGGGGACGGCGGCTGGTTTTCCCTGGAAAGAGGTAATGCCGCGATCAGTGGTTCGACGATCGCGGAAGTGTTCGTAGTTGACGGAGACTTTCGTCTGTCGGGCGGCGAGGATCGTCAAGGTTGGGCTGACGCCGTAGCGCTCCAGATTCACAAAGTCGCGGAAGCTGTTCGAATTTTCGTACATACTATTGATGCGAAACGCGAACCTATCGCCGAAAGGCTGATCGAGATCGACGGCGACGCGCTTGTTGCCGAAGGATCCGCCTTGCAGCGACAACTCGCGCAGAGG
Source organism: Candidatus Sulfopaludibacter sp. SbA3 (assembly GCA_945900935.1). Classification (GTDB taxonomy): domain Bacteria; phylum Acidobacteriota; class Terriglobia; order Bryobacterales; family Bryobacteraceae. The sequence continues at coordinate 4,936 of CAMDKT010000099.1, forward strand.
GACGAAGCCGGCTTCTTTGGTGACACGGTTAATGACACCGCCGCCGCCGCCCCGGCCGAAGATCATGGCGTTCGGCCCCTTTAGCGCTTCGACGCGCTCCAGGTTATATAAATCGCGGAAATACTGCACATCGTCGCGAACGCCATTGACGAAGAAGTCCGCCGAGGAGTTGTTGCCGCGGATAATGACCTGGTCGCGGTTGTTCTCGCCCTGATGGGCCGTGATTCCGGGAACGTAGCGCACGGCGTCGGCGACGCTCATCATGCCCTGATCTCTGATTTGGGTCTGCGTCACCACGGTAATGGACTGCGGCACGTCACGAAGCGGCGTGAGCGTTTTGGTGGCGGTGCTGGTGTTGTCTTGCAGGTAGCCGGCGCTTTCCGTAACCGTAATGACGCCAATGGGGGGCGCTGTTTGCAACGGATTCTCACAAGATTGCGCATCGGGTTGTGTCTGGGACGGCCCGACGGAGGCCGGAATTGGGGTGTTTGTCGCGGGGCGGGCCGTCTTGTAGGAATCTACAGTTGTATGCATTACGACAGGTGTCTTTGTCCCGTCGACTTCCACCACACAGCCCATCGCATTGAGGACTAGCAATATAAATGCTTGTTCGAACATGATTTAAGCGTACAAGCAGACACGGGGTTCGTCAACATTAAAAAGACAATCAGTTGCATCTGGAGTTGAACGGGGAAAACTGCCGGGCGAACGGTTGAAGCTCCGGGGCGGGCAGCCGCGTTCCTTACCGGAGGCCGATCCGCATATGATGTTTAGACCGGGGACGTTGCCCTTCGAAACTGAGATGAAAATTACAATCACCCGATTCGCCAAGCTCTGTCTGTTTCTGCCGACGCTTTTTGCTCAGGAAACGACGCGCGCCGCGCTGGCGCCACTACCGCCGCCGCTTTCGCTGCCCAAGCCCGGCCCGGCGACGGAAGCCCCGTATGCCCCGCAGGCGATTCTGCCTGGCGGCATTGTTGTGCCCCTGTACCCGGCGGGATCGCCGTTTCTGAAGGCGGAACGCGTTCGCGAGGCCGAGGTTTATAACATGAGCCAGGCGGTGCCCGGGCGCATCAGCAGTATCGTGAACATTCATAACCCGTCCATTGAAGTCCATCCGGTGGACCGCGGAATCAATACCGGCGCGGCTGTTATTCTGGCGGCCGGGGGCGGGCACAATACGCTCAACGTTGGCGGCGAGAGCGCCGATTTCGTGCCGTATTTCTACAACTACGGTGTGACCACAATTATTCTGCGCAACCGGCTGCGGCGGGATGGGTACAACCCGCAAACGGACGCGGTGAACGACGCGCTGCAGGCGATCCGGCTGGTTCGGGCGTATGCGAAGGAATGGAATATCGATCCGAAGAAGATCGGGATTATGGGATTCTCGGCGGGCGCGGAACTGTCGGCGCCGGGGGCGGTGTTATTCGAAGAATTTGACAAGAAGAACAGCGATCCGACCGACCCGCTGGCGGGGATCTCGTCCCGTCCGGATTTCGTGGGGATTATTTATCCGGGCCCATCGCCGTTCGCGCGCAATCGCACGGCGCCGCCGGTTCCGCGCAACGCGCCGCCGACTTTCCTGGCGTGCGCCGGATCGGGCGATCGCGGCCACGCGGTCTGGGCGATTGAATATTTCAGCGCCATGCTGGCGATTGGCGTACCGAATATTGAGATGCATCTTTACGGGAATGGCCGCCATCCGGGGGACGCGCTGCCTGATGGGAGCCGGATGAGCGGCGGCTTGACGGACCGTACCGGGATTCCGTTTGGTACCTGGCAACTGCGATTTATCGACTGGTTCCGGGATCTGGGATTCATGCAGAAACCGGGCGTGGAAACGAAGGCGGCGAAGGATACGGCGGCGTTTTTGACGCCGGTGAAGCCTTAGCGTTTCGACCAAACGGTCGAGTATTTTTTGCGGTAGTTCCCGTCTGGTTCGGTGGCGATCCAGGCATGGGCTTGCAGGCGGATGTTTTCGTCGCGGGCGTGGTGAAAAAATTGGCCCAGGACGACGATGATGTCGTAGCGGATGAGGGTGCAGCTCTTTTCGGCTGCGCATTCGGTGAAGCGAACGGCGAGGCCGTCGATGAGTTGGTTTTGCGGGTCCCTGCCGATGACACCGACTTTCCAAAGCGATTGCATGCAGTGGCGGGCGGTGACAAACCTTTCGTCCTTCGTCACGTTGAGCAAGGACGGAAAGGTTTTTGCCTTTTGCCTTTGGGGTCGCTTTTGGCAAGATTGCAAAGGACTTGGGCCGCGATGGCGCGGCGGCGATTGTCTTTGTCAGAGGAATGGAGATATTCCAGGGCGGTGCGCGCGAGTTCGTTCACGCCAAACAATGTAGCGCAAATGCCGGGTTATAGGCCATCGCGAAATGTGCGGAGAAGCGTCTCGGCGCGAGATGGATCGGACTGGAAGTCAGGGGAGGTCAACGGGGTGTTTTCAAAAACGGCGGCGGGATATTATCTGTTTGCGAATGGAGTGGTGGCGGAGCTAACATAGATTATCGAAGTCATTCGTGGAGGCCTGTCAATCTTATCGGCTGAACAGGCGGCAGTTTGAGCGAAAGTTCCGGTTTTCGCGCGATGAGACCGGCGCATTCGCGGCCGTCGAGGAAGAGGCTCCACGGGAGATCGCGGCGGCGGTAGAGCCAGGCGTCCTGGACGGTGAGGCCGGCGGCTTCGGCGATGCGGCCGAGGGTGAGGTCGTCGAGAAGGTGGAGGCTGGCGGGAATCTGATCGAGTTTTCGATGGGTTGAAAAGTCTCTGGTATTTTCGATCCAGCCGGGCCAGTCTTCGCGTGCATCGCGGCGGCGTTCGAAGACGGCCACGAAGGCCAGGAACGGTTTTTGCCAAGGCGTGGAGGCTTGGACGAACAGCTTGCCGCCGGGGGCGAGCCAGCGGGCGATGGCGGCGAATCCTTGTTCGAGCTGAGGCCCGGAGAGGAAGTGCAAGACGTTGGAGGCGTGAACGGCGGAGAGGCTGGCTTCGGGGAAGTAGAGGTCCTCCGGGAAGCGACCGGGCAAGAGGGTGAGTTTGTTGGTTTTGACGATTTCGGCGAGGTGGGCGGGATCGAGGTCGTTGGCGATCACGGTGGCGCCGGCTTCGATGGCGGCGAGAGACGCGAGGCCGAAGGCGGCGCCGATATCGAGAACGGGGAGGGGGACATTACGGCAATGGGCCACGAACAGCTCACTGACTTCGTTGAGCTGATTCGAGGCCCAGCCGGTTTTATTACGGGTGGGGATGCGGCGGTGCATGGCCACCCATTAGTTTAACGGCGGCGGCCGCCGAAACCGCCGCGACCTACGAAGATGCGCGGGCTGTAGTAGCGGGGGCCGCCGTAGAAGTAGGGATGGTAGCCATAACCACCGTTGTACACAGACGGTCGCCGCTGGGGTTCGGGACGCCGTTCGAGGGTTTCGCGCTCATACTCCGTCTGGCGAATCGGCTGGAAGGCGTGCGGGGCGCGATCAGTGGAGATGGTGATGGGAGCAAGGGTGCGGAAGGTCACGACGGTTTCGGGGTAGATTTCAGTAGCGCGACCGCGGGTGGCGAGGACGCCAATGGCGGTGCCTCCAGCCCCGGCGAGAGCGCCGATCCCGGCTCCGGTACCGCCTCCGGCTGCGTCACGGCCGCGGGAAGTACCGCCATTGTATTCGACGACCTGGGTGCGAACCGGCAATTGGTGCCCGTCGGCGAGGCCGATTTCGGTGAGTTCAACGCCGAGAAGGGAAGTCCCTTTGGCGCGGCCGGCTTTGATGGCTTCCGTGACACGGCCTTCGATTGTTTGACCGCGGTGAGCGATAACAAGGCCGTCGGCGACGATGGGTTGGGTGAGGGTGCCGCTGAAGCCGTCTCCGGCGTGGCTGCGGTTACTGGATAGGGGCTGGTCGACGCGGATTCTGATCCAGGCGCCGGCGGGCAGAATGATTTGGGATTGGATGGCGCGTGCTGGCGGCGGTTGTTAAAAATGGCAGTTTCATGGCGTGTCTCCCAGTTACGTGGAGGCAATTGGGATTCCATTCGGTAAGTGATGGATTGCGCTTGGGTTATTGCTGCGCGAGAAGCTCAGCGGCTGGTGCAAGGTCAGCAGGGTGGTTGGTTTCGGCCACCGTTCCGGGAAGCTGGCGTGAATTCGTTATACTGAACGCAACTGAAAGGCGAAAGTCATGAAACAGGCGATTGTCCGGAGCATCTGTTGTATTTGTTTACTTGCAGGAGGCCTTTCGGCCCAGAGCACCGGGCGCATGTCAGGGCTGATCACTGATTCCAGTGGCGCGGCGGTGCCGAATGCGAAGGTGGACCTTTATATTCCCGGCGGCGGCACTCCGGTGGTGTCGACATTGACGACGCGGGATGGAAATTACAGCATTACGGGCCTGCAACCAGTGCTCTACGATCTCCATGTGGAGATGGCTGGGTTCCGGAAGGCGATTCTGCGTCAAGTAAAGGTGGATCCGGGCGTTGAACTGCCGGTGCAGCCGATTCGGCTGGAAATCAGCGCTGTAACGGAGGTAGTGGAGGTGCAGGCGGTGTCTGTGGGCGTACAGACTTCAAACGCCGAGATCGCATCCACGGTCACCAATTTACAGATTACACGCCTGCCGAGCTTGAATCGGAGTCCGCTCGCCTTCATCACCATTCAAGCCGGTGTGGGCGGCAATGGGCGCACGAATACAACAATCAATGGACTTCGCCCGTCGTTTGCGAATGTCACGATTGACGGCGTGAATATCCAGGACAATTTCATCCGGACGAACACGCTTGATTTCCAGCCGAACATGCTGCAATTGGATCAGGTGGCGGAGTTCACCCTATCGACCTCGAATACCAACTCCAGTTTGGGCAATGGGGCGGCGCAATTGAGTTTTGTCACGCCGTCGGGTACGAACAGGCTGAAGGGAAACGTCCGCTGGTTTAACCGGAATAACGTGGCGTCGGCCAACACGTGGTTCAACAACCGGAACAATGTGCGGCGGCCATTCCTGAATCAGAATCAGTTCGGCGGATCGCTAGGCGGCAAAATCATTAAAGATAAGCTGTACTTCTATGCCGATTACGAGGCCACGCGGCAGATACAGCAATCATCGCAGACGCGGACGGTGTTGAGGGAGGATGCGCGGAACGGTATCTTTACCTATGTGGACACGGCCAATAATACGCAGAGAGTGAACCTGCTGGGCTTGTTTCCGGGGCTAAGCCGGCCGCCGGCGATCACACAGATTCTGAGCGCGGTCCCGGCGGCGAGTGTGATCAACCGGAACGACGTCGGCGATACGCGGAATACGGGTGGATATACGTTTAATATTCGGAACAACCGGACGCGGGACAATCTTACGAGAAAGCTCGACTACAACGCTTCCATAAAGCACAGCTTTCATGGAACTTATATCTGGAACCGGGACATTATAGACCGGCCGGACCTGGCCAATGATTACCTGCTGGTCCCGAAAGTGTCCAACGACAACCGGATCAAATTGATCTCATTGACGCACCGTTGGAATCCGAAGCCAAATGTTACGACCGAATCGCGTTTTGGCCTAAACCGGGCACCGGCGGTTTTTGCCACAACAGAGGAGTTCGGGGGCCGGATAATCGGGCTGCCGCTGGTAAGTAATCCCTTGAACACGTTTCGGGGGCAGGGGCGATTCGTCGATACCTATAACTACTCGAGCGGCGTGAACTGGGTGAAGGGCGCGCACACGATGAGCTTCGGGCTGCAGGGGATGAAGATAGCCGCCGACCCCTTTAACGATGCGGGTAATCTGCCAACTTTCAATGTGGGACTCAGCACGGCAATGTCTTCGACTTATAATTTGGCACCGCTGCTGCCGGGTCTGCGCGCCGCCGATTTGGGCGTCGCGAACGCGCTGCTGGCACTGCATTCCGGTATGTTGTCTAGCGCCAGCCAGCAGTTCAACGTGAATAGCCGGACCTCCGGATTCGTTTCCGGCGCCACCAGCGCCCGCCAGTTGCGTCAGCAGAATCTCGCGCTCTATTTCAACGATCAATGGAAGGTGAGCCGGAAACTGACGATTACAGCGGGAGCGCGGTGGGAGTACTGGTCGCCCGTTGATGAGGTGAACGCACTGGTACTGTTGCCGGTGATACCGCAAGGGAGCAACGCTATCTCCACGCTGCTTTCCAATGCCACGCTTGATTTTGCGGGGGGCGCCGTAGGCCGGCCCTGGTACAAGAAGGATTTGAATAACATCGGACCGAACGTGGGACTGGCGTGGCAGCCGTTCGGCGATAACAAGACCGTAATTCGGTCTGCCTATTCGATCAATTTCCCCAATGATGAATTGATCCGGTCGATCGATAACAGCGTTTCAACGAATGCGGGATTGAATTCGACTCAGAATTTGGTCAATCTGAATAATACATTTCTGAACAGTCTTCCGCCTGTCGCAGCCCCGGTGTACAAAGTTCCGATTACCCAGGCGGAAATCTACAGGACCAATACGGCGGCGGCGATGGGGATGCCGGATCCGGGCCTGGTAACTCCGTACGTGCAGCAGTGGAACCTGAGCGTCCAGCGGGAAATCGCTCGAGGCATTTTGGAGATCCGGTATGTGGGCAACCGTTCCACCAAGCAGTTTCGCGCGTTTGACTACAATCAGGTCCAAATTATTAACAACGGGTTTCTGGCGGATTTCAACCGAGCTTATAGCAATCTACAGCTATCCCGCGCCAGCGGCGGCAACACCGCCGCGTACAATCCAAACCTTGCCGGAAGCCAGCGCCTGCCTTTCTTTGACCGGTTGCCCAATGGCGGCCAGTTGGCAAATGGCACCGTCGTCAACCTGATCAACACCAGGGAGCCAGGTTCATTGGCCACGAATTATCAGGAAACGCGGACGAATGGCGACATCAGTTTCTACCCGAACCCCAACGGCCTGGGGATGAACATGATGACAAACTATTCGAACGCGAATTACAACGCTTTGCAGGCGGACTTTACGAAGCGCTATTCGGCCGGTTGGCAGTTCCAGGTTAACTACACCTATTCCAAGGTCTTGTCGGACGCCGCGGGAGACGCGCAGACGAGATTTGAACCGTTCCTGGATAACGATAACCCGAAAATCGAACGATCCCGTACGCCGTTCGATCTGACGCACTCGTTCAAGCTGAACGGAATTTGGGAGCTCCCCTTCGGCAAAGGAAAGCGCGTCAATCTGACTAACGGATTCGTGAACGCGGTGCTGGGCGGTTGGGGTGTCAGCGGGATTATGACATGGAATTCGGGTGCGCCGTTTAGCGTTTTGTCGGGTCGAGGCACCTTGAACCGGGGCGCGCGGTCCGGGCAAAACACGGCGGTTACGGCGCTCAATAAGAGCCAATTAGACGAGTTGTTGGTATTCCGGCAGACCGGTAACGGCCCCTCCATGGTGAACGCGTCGGCGATCGGGGCGGACGGCCGGGCGGTGGCCGCGGACGGTTCGGCCCCATTCAGCGGGCAGGCCTTCTTCAATCCGGGCGCGGGCGAGCTCGGGTCCCTGCAGCGGCGTCGGTTCTCCGGTCCCGGATTCTGGAATACCGATTTCCAGGCGTTCAAGACGTTCACGCACGGCGAGCGCTATAGCGCGGATGTTCGCGCCGACTTTTTCAATTTGACGAATACTCCCAGCTTCTTTATTGGCGATCAAAGCATCAATAGCGCGACGTTCGGCCGTATTACGTCAACGGCGTCCGGACGGCGAGTGGTGCAGTTCGGGCTGTACCTTCGGTTCTAGCCCGGCTTTCGAAAAACCAAGGCCATTTTCTTTGCGAGAGGGCTGTAGACATAGATCCAGGCACGATTCTCCGGCTAGATGAGACAATCGTCAAGAGCGGCGGTGAGAGCGTTGAGCCGCCCCTGTCGCGCGTGTCCCCGGCCGCGAGCC